>WBUV01000183.1 GCA_008933525.1 Bacteroidales bacterium
CTACTGTAGGGTTTAGCTGGGGAATTGGAATTAAAATCTCTAAGTTCCACATCAACTATAGCAGATCAAACTTCCACATAGCAGGATCAACAAACCACTTCGCAATATCAACAGACCTCGATAATTTCTTCAAGCGGTAATTGTTATTACCCTTTATCATTTAATCCTTTTTGGTACTTTTGCATAGTAAAAAAATGCAAATGGAAAAGAAGATTGTTATAGCTATTGATGGATTCTCATCGTGTGGAAAAAGCACATTCGCAAAGCAAATTGCAAAAAAACTAAACTATCTTTTCATTGATAGTGGCGCAATGTATCGGGCCGTTACTCTGGCTTTCATTCAACATAACATTATTGAAAATGGGAAAGTTAATGCTGATCAATACATGGCAACACTTTCGAAAATCGATATTGGGTTTGCTTTTAATGAGGCTAAAGGATTATTTGAAGTAACCTTGGACGGAAAGGTTGTTGAAAATGAGATTAGGAAACCAGAAGTAGCGAATTTGGTTAGTGTTGTTGCAGCAATACCTGAGGTTCGCGAACGCATGGTTGAACTACAACGAAAGCTTGGCGAAAACAAAGGAATAGTTATGGATGGTCGCGATATTGGCACTGTGGTTTTCCCCAATGCGGAATTAAAAATATTTATGACCGCCGACCCAGTAATCCGTGCAGAACGTCGCCTAAAGGAACTTATTGAAAAAGGTATCAACATAACTCTTGAGGAAGTTTTAGCCAACATCAAAGAGCGCGACCATTTAGATCAAACCCGCGATGTATCGCCATTACAAAAAGCTCACGATGCAATTATTTTGGACAACAGCCATATGACTGTTCAGGAGCAGATGAATTGGGTAGAAAATTTAGTTCAAGAAAGAATTCGCTAAACTTTAGGAGCTGCATTTTGTTTCCTCAAGTGAATAAAACTATCCAATGAAAAAAACAGACTTCATAGTTTCTAAAATGGACTGTCCCTGCGAAGAGCAGATTATTAGGATGGCTCTGGATGGTATTGAGAGAATAGCAAAACTCGAATTTGATATACCTAACCGTAAACTTGTGGTTTACCACACAGCAGAGGATTCTGTCATTGAAGCCAAACTTAAATCGCTCAACCTTGGGGCAAACCTTGTATCAACAGTTGAAGCCGATGCTGAAAAAGTGTCCGACGATTTGAACCAAAGGAGAATTCTTTGGGTTGTCCTGGCAATAAACTTTGGGTTTTTCCTACTTGAGTTGATTTATGGGATTATTGCAAAATCAGTTGGTTTACTTGGC
This sequence comes from Bacteroidales bacterium, assembly GCA_008933525.1. GTDB lineage: Bacteria > Bacteroidota > Bacteroidia > Bacteroidales > Tenuifilaceae > SB25. Next base: position 1,282 of record WBUV01000183.1, read on the forward strand.
GATAGCGTTGATATGCTTGCCGATGCTCTAGTGTATGGCCTTAGTCTCATGGCTGTTGCAGGAACTGTTGCTTTAAAGAAACGGGTTGCTGGCATTGCAGGATACTTTCAGTTAACATTGGCAATACTGGGTTTTGCAGAGGTTATTAGGCGATTCTTGGGAGTTGAGCAGATGCCAAGCTTTACTACAATGATCGTAATTTCATCGATGGCTCTTGTTGGTAACGCTTTAAGCCTCTTCTTTTTGCAGAAAGCAAGAAGTAGCGATGTGCATATTAAGGCTAGTATGATATTTACATCTAACGATATTATTGTAAATTTAGGAGTTATAATAGCAGGTGTACTTGTGAATTGGCTAAACACAAACATTCCTGACCTTGTAGTAGGAACAGTAGCCTTTAGTTTTGTGCTAATAGGTTCATTCAGAATTCTTAAATTGTCCAAATAGCTATGAAGATAGAAATTGATAATCGTTCAGGATTCTGCTTTGGCGTGGTAAAGGCTATACAAACCGCTGAAAAAAACATTGAAAATCGCAATGAACTTTACTGCCTGGGCGATATTGTTCATAACGAACAGGAAGTCGCAAGACTTGAGAAATTGGGGCTTAAAGTTATATCGCACAATCAACTCAACGAGTTAAAGGGTAAACGAGTGCTTATTAGGGCGCACGGCGAGCCACCTTCAACTTACAGCAATGCAAAGGAAAATGGTATCGAAATAATTGATGCAACTTGCCCTGTTGTTCTCAAATTACAGCAACGTGTTCAGAAAGCATGGCAGGAAATGAAAGCTGTAAACGGAACCGTTATTATCTATGGGAAAAAGGGACATGCCGAGGTTGTTGGGCTAGTTGGTCAAACCAATGGTGAGGCCGTTGTCGTAGAAAATATTGACGATTTAGATGGGCTAAATTTTTCTGCACCTATTGTTATCTTTTCGCAAACAACAAAGGAACCAGACATTTTTGCTAAGATTATTGATGAGATAAAAGCCCGAATGGGTCACAACTTCAAAAATACAGATGTACCTTTAAAGGTTAACAATACCATTTGCGGACAGGTGGCCAACCGCAAAAAGGAACTTGCCAGTTTTGCCGCTAAGCACGATGTTATAATCTTTGTAAGCGGTGTTAAAAGTTCCAACGGCAAAATGCTTTTTGATGCTTGTAAGCAAGCCAACTCAAAATCTCACTTTGTTTCGTCGCCAGAAGAATTAAAGTCTGAGTGGTTTATTGGCGCCGAAAGCGTTGGGATTGGAGGTGCAACATCAACACCTCAATGGTTAATGGAGAGCGTGGCAAAACGGATTGATGAATTAGATATCAACAAAAAGTAAGCAAATTGCTTAATTAAAAAGTAAACTAGTTTAAAATATTGGCATATGGGCAACTTTAACATTACCGAAATAGCCAGCGCATTTGTTGTGCTATTCGCAATTATTGATATCCTGGGTGCAATTCCAGTTCTTTTAAGTTTGAAAAACAAGCAACAGCATTTTGATGCGGCCAAGGCTTGTCTTGTATCATTTCTGATGTTTATTCTATTTTTCTTTGCAGGACGGAGTTTGCTCGCCCTTTTCAATATCGATGTGGCATCATTCGCTTTGGCTGGTTCGTTTGTAATATTTGTGCTGGCATTAGAGATGATTTTGGGTATAGATATCATTAAAAATGAAGGAAATAACCCAACGGCAACCATTGTTCCTATTGCCTTTCCTTTGATTGCAGGGCCAGGTGCTTTAACAACATTCTTGTCGTTACGTGCAGAATATCATATGGTTAATAATATTACTGGGTTACTACTGAACCTTATCATTGTTTATTTCATACTGCGATATGTAGATAAAGTTGAGCGTATTTTGGGTAGTTCCGTGATTTTTATCCTACGCAAGTTCTTTGGCGTTATGCTTCTTGCAATTGCGGTTAAGATGTTTGCCACGAATTTTAAAATAATTATTGCTCAGTAAGATTTTCTGGAGTTATAAAATAATTAAGGGTATGGATGCAGTTGAAATTATTAAATTGATGGTAGCCCCAGCAGTTATGGTAAACTGTTGTGGCTTGTTTTTGCTAGGTATGAACAACAAATACTCAGTAGTGGTAGGTAGAATTAGAACCTTGGATGAGGAGAAACGAAAACTAAAATTGGCTGAACATTCTGGAAATATATCGGAGCACGATTCAAACCGACTTTCAAGCATTAATCTTCAAACAGGAAAATTAACCTACAGGGTAAAATTGGTTCGTAACGCAGTAATATCGTACACTCTTGCGGTTGCTTTCTTTGTTCTAAACTGCATATCCATTGGCCTTAGCGAACTATACAACTTAAGCAGTTCTATGTCGTCGCTATCGGTTATTCTATTCTTTATTGGGTTGATATTTGTTTTTCTAGGCGTTGGCTTCGCCACAAAAGAGGTAATTAAGGGCTATGAAATTGTGAAGATTGAAGTTGCCGATTTGCAATAACTAAACCTATCATTAACTAAAATCTCTATCTTAGCATCACTTTAGACTTTACTCTATGCCCGAGAATTGGTTTGTTGATGTAATTCTTCCGCTTGCATTACCCAAAACCTACACCTATTCTATTCCCACTAATTTGGTTGGAGAGGTAAACGTTGGGATGCGGGTTATAGTATCGTTCGGAAAGAAGAAACTATACGCGGCATTAGTCTATAGAGTACATCAGCAAGCTCCTGAAAAGTATCAAACTAAAGATATTCTCCAGCTAATTGACGAAGCGCCAATTGTTTTACCCACTCAACTAAAATTCTGGGAGTGGATTGCCGATTACTACATGTGCACGCTTGGCGAGGTGATGAAAGCCGCATTGCCCTCGGCTTTGAAAATGGAGAGCGATACATATATTGGAAGAACTGAACTTGAGGATATCGACCTAACCGATAACGAGCAAATCATATTACACCTTCTCGATAGCAAGAAAAAACTCACCATTCAGGATATTGTAGCCAAGGTGGATTTTAAAAATCCAATGGGTGTAATAAAATCACTGTTGAATAAGCAGGCAATTAGCATTAACGAGGAGATTGAGAACGACTATCAACCCAAGGTTGAATACTTTATTTCGCTATCGCAGGAGTACAGGACAAACGATGCATTAAACACCCTGCTTGAGGGGATGAAACGTGCGCCTGCTCAGCAAAAACTTATTCTTGCATTACTCTCGCTGGCCGATAATCCCAAGGAAATGCTAAACTTTAGGATTTCTAAAAAACTGATTCAGGAAAGGGTTGATGTGAGCACTGGCGTTTTAACTGCACTCATTCAAAAAGGAGTTTTGGTACAGGAAGAGCAAACGGTTTCAAGGCTAACGACTAGTAACGATGATACTTTTCGCCCAGCCACGTTGAACGAAACTCAAAAAGAAGCATTTCTGAAAATTCAGGAGATGTTTCAAACACAGAATGTTGCGTTGCTTCATGGTGTAACATCGAGTGGTAAAACGGAGGTTTACATCCATCTAATTCAGGATGCAATAAATAAGGGTCAACAAGTTCTGTATCTTTTGCCCGAAATTGCGCTTACGGCGCAAATTATCAATAGGCTCAGGAAGATTTTTGGCAACAGGGTTGGTGTATATCACTCAAAATTTAACGATTCGCAACGTGTTGAGGTTTATAATGGCGTTCTGGCAACAGACGCTAACCTCGCAAACTTCGATATAATTCTTGGTGTGCGTTCATCGGTCTTTCTGCCATACCGTAACTTAGGGTTGATTATTGTTGACGAGGAGCACGAGAACACCTATAAGCAGTACAATCCCGCACCGCGATACAATGCACGTGATGCGGCTATTGTGCTGGCTTCAATTCATAATGCCAAGGTTCTACTTGGAACAGCAACGCCATCCATTGAAACATACTTCAATGCTCGCACAAGTAAGTATGGTTTAGTGGAATTATCGGAACGTTACTTGGGAATGGAACTGCCCGAGATTAAAGTTGTTGATGTTCGCGATGCCAGAAAGCGTAAGCAGATGAAATCGCATTTCAGCGATGTGCTGCTGAGAGAGATTGACGTGGCTCTATCCAATAACGAACAGGTAATTCTGTTTCAGAACCGACGAGGCTTTGCTCCATTCATAGAATGTGGCGAATGTGCTTGGGTTCCGCATTGTGAGCATTGCGATGTTACTTTAACCTACCATAAATCAACAAACCAGTTGGTATGCCATTACTGCGGATACTCGTACCAGCAACCTCACGAGTGTTTAGCTTGTGGTAGTGGCAATCTTCAACCCAAAGGGTTTGGAACAGAGAAAGTGGAGGATGAACTTAGCATCTTCTTTCCTAACGCTGTAATTGAACGTGTGGATTTAGACTCAACCCGCTCCCGCACAGCATATGAGCGAATTATTGGCGATTTTGAATCAGGGCATATCAATATCCTTATCGGAACGCAGATGATTACAAAGGGACTGGATTTCGACAGGGTTAGCCTGGTTGGCATTTTGAATGCCGATAATATGCTAAACTTTCCAGATTTCAGAGCGTTTGAGCGAAGTTACCAATTGATGTCGCAAGTAAGTGGACGTGCTGGTCGAAAAGGTCGAAAAGGTTTGGTGATTATGCAAACTGCACAGCCAGAGCATCCTGTAATAAAACAAATTATCCAGCACGATTACTTGGAACATTACGCATCACAAATCGAAGAACGAAAGAACTTTCGTTATCCACCATTTTACAGATTAATTAGTATATCATTAAAGCATAAGGATAAAGAATTACTAAACCAAGTATCGACCTTTCTGGCGAATGGGTTAAAACACAATTTGGGTGAGAATGTGCTCGGTCCTGAATCACCATTGGTTGGAAGAGTCCAAGGTTTATTTATAATGAATATCCTTGTAAAAGTAAGCCGAGAGCAACCATTGTTGCGAATAAAAGAGTTAATTTTTTATTACATTAATGGATTAAAACAACGCAAAGAGCTGTACGCACTTGTTGTATCGATAGATGTAGATCCACAGTAGCAAACTAGAATGAAGTATAATGGAGCCGCTAATAGGAAAACATATCCTTGAGTTAAATAATCTACTGGGAGATAGTTCCTTATCAGAAAAACTGGCTCGCTGGATATATCGAAAAAGAATATCCGACTTAAATAACATCAACGACATTTCTAAAAGAATTCTTCATAAAATCACAAGTGAATACGAACTTGGAATTTATGGACCGAAGGAAATTTTAACAGCGAAGGATGGTTCTTTTAAGCATCTATTCCAAAACGAGCAGGGGAAAGTATTCGAGTCAGTTTTGATGAAAACAGAAAAAAGAAACACCCTTTGCG
>WBUV01000184.1 GCA_008933525.1 Bacteroidales bacterium
GTTTGAATGTAAATTGAAAAGAAAATTAAATGTTATTGGTGATGTTTTATGTCAATTTTCAATAAAATTGAAAGGATGACCAAAGACTACTCTGGCTTATTGTCATTACGCCTTTGGTGCGGAATCTAAAACTTAATATTTGGGTTTAGAAAAAAGCAGTTAGGAGATAGAAGGTTTTCTAGTAGATTTTCATTTTCCTTCTCTTACTTTTTCCATGATGAAAAAGTAAGCAAAAAATCTAGGCAAAACTACGCTTCCGCGCGCTCTGCAACAAGTTGAGAATTTCTGCAAAAGTTGGCAAGCCCCTTTTGCAGAAATTCTCAACTTTTTGCATTCACCCCCATTCTGGCTCGCAGTTTTGCCATTCCTCCCGCATGCATTTTACAATCTATTTATTGTGATACACTTTAAGCCAAATAGGCATTCTACCATGACTTAATTCAAACAAATCATTTTTACAGATAAATAATTAGTATCTAAAATGCTTAGCCGTTTCCTTTAAATTGCCAGCAAGCTGGAGCAAGCGTTCAGAGTACGAAGCTAAATCGCGAGCGGCATCGCCTGTCATACTACTTACATCGTTAAGCTTTGACATCGACTCATTAATTGTATGGGTTTGCTCAAGTTGCTGTTCAAAATTGCGGGCAATTTCAACTGTAATATCAGCCGTCTTATTAATTTCTGAGACCAACATTTCCATAACCGTTCTAACCTCATCAACGGTTGAAAGGCTTGTGCGCGAAAGGTCAACAATCTCTGACGCTGCCTGTTTGGAGCGTTCCGCCAATTTGCGAACCTCGCCAGCAACTACAGCAAATCCACGCCCGTGTTCACCTGCACGAGCGGCTTCTACTGCAGCATTCAGCGCAAGGATATTGGTTTGGAATGCAATATCGTTAATCACCTGTATTTTATTGGTTACCTTAGTCATTGCATCCAATGCGTGCTGAGATATTTCGGTTCCCTTTTGAATTGTATAAACGGCAGTTAACGATATTTCCCTGGCTTTCTGAACGTTTGAATTGCTCATCTCGATGGACTGGGTAACCTTACGGACAGCATCCGATACATCGGTAGATGTGTTTGACAGTTCCTCAACCGTAGTGTTTAAGGCCTCTGTGCTTGTATTCATTGTTTGTCCAGAATCAATAATCTCCTCGGAAACACTTCCTATACTTCTAAATGTGCTCCTTAACCTATCGACCATGCTGGAGAGAGACTTTGAAAGCTGCCCAATTTCGTCGCTCGAATTATCGTCCATTGTAGCGTTTAAATCGCCATTGCTTATTTGCGAAGCAAAATTCACTCCCTTAATAACTCTTCGCGATATTTGGGTTGAAACAATTCCTATAACAAGTGTGATAAGAATTAACCCAACTATTCCTACAATAAACAAAACCATGCCTCTAGACCTTGACTCATCCAAAACATCATCAATGATAACCATAACTCCCAAACACCAAGGAGAATCTGAACCTTCCATTGTTATTGGATTGAAGTATGCAACAACCTCCTTGCCTGTATCGGTATGTGTTGCGGATATAGTAAAGTCTTCGCCTTTGGCAATCTTTTCGGAAATGTGCTGTTCCTTGTCCTCCTCCGCATTAATTTCGGCCATGGTTTTTCCAATTACCGATGTATCGGGATGCGAAACGTATATACCCCCATTAGAGAGCAGGAATGAGTAACTGTTGCTGAACAGTTGAAGTTTATCGACCCGTTCCTTCATCTCTGTTAAATCGATATCGCAGCCTACCGTTCCAACCAATTGGCCATTATAGACAATTGGACTGATAAGGCTGGTCATATGTATTTTCTTATCGTCGGTTGTACGATACTTATAAAGATAAGGCTCTAGAATCGTATTCCCGTTCAAATTTTTTGTAACCCACAAACTCTTATCGGAGAGATTTTCAAACGATGCAGTGTCCTGTCTATAAAGTATTGTTTCGTTTTCCCAGTAGTAAGTGCACCGTAACCGGCCTTTAGAACCACTTCTTCTATCAAACTTGGATAAATCCCAGTTAACCCAAAGCGAACGAATATTCTTATGCTTTTTCAAAACATCATACTGCATCTGCTTTTGAACGGATAAACGCCACTTATCATCGGCATTTACAAATCCTTGCATTGCAACAGCCAGTGTTTTAGTAACACTCAACTCGTTGTTGAGCTGGTCCTGAAAACTCCTTGCGGATTCCGTAACTAGGGTACTTACATACTTGTGAGCATTATTAAGATTATCTTGCTGAGTGCTCCTGATTAGGTATATAAACACAAACAGGTAAACAATGGTGGAAATTCCGAGTAGGAGAATAAGCATCCTTAAGCGCAAACTCATGTTTTTGAATTGCATACTGGTTATAGTTAAAGGTTAAACTTTGGGTGGAATAGGTTTGCAAAATATGTTTTTAATGTTTCAAAGCCAAGGGTTACTAAATTTTTTTTGATGATAAATTGGCATATCTATTTATTGCTTATATTTACTAGATTGTAAAAGATGTTTCAATTATAAGTGAAAATTATGAAGCGATTATTGCCATATCTAATTGTATCTATTGTTATTTCTGTTTCCTGCAAAAACAAAAACTCTATGGCCGATAAAGAAAAGTACAAGCAAGAAATTATCCAAGCCGAACGCGATTTTGCCAAATTGGTAAAGGAACAGGGTATGCAGGCTGGGTTTACTTTCTTTGCTGATTCCAATGCGGTTATGCGCCGTGCCGATGAATCATTGATAATGGGCAAGCAAGCCATTGAGTCGCACTTTGGGAAACCCCGTTATAAGAATGTTGTATTGGAGTGGGAGGCCGATTTTGTTGATGTTGCTGCTAGTGGAGACTTAGGATACACATACGGACACTACACTTTTGAGTCCTCTGATTCAACTGGCAACCCAATAAAAGCCACAGGAACATTCCATACGGTTTGGAAACGACAACCCGATGGTTCGTGGAAATATGTATGGGATTAATAATCAATACTTGACAAAAAATTAACTATCCAAAACAGTTTGTTATGGAAGCAGTAAAGCAATGGTGGACAACATCGCGAGGCAATAAACTTTTTGCATGGCACATGCTACCTGTATCGCAACCCAAGGCTGTAATTCTTTTGGTTCATGGCCATGGCGAGCACTCATGGCGATATATGCATTGGGCAAAGCAATTCTCCTACAATGGCTATGCGTTTTTTTCGTGGGACCATTTTGGACACGGAATGTCCGATGGACAGCCTGGGCACATCAGGCATTATGAGCAGTTGTTACTCGAAGTCGATTTGGCCATAACTAAAATAAAAGAGCAATTCCCCAACCTGCCAATAATCCTTTACGGACATAGCATGGGAGGAAATATTGCAATTAATTACGCAATTCGCAGAGATTCCAACATCAAACTCCTAATTGCCACATCGCCTTGGATTGAACTTGCAACTCCTGCTCCAAAATACATGGAGGTTTTGGCTAAGATGATGAACGTTGTTCTGCCATTTTATCCTTTTAAGTCGCCAATTACCCCTGAGCAAATTACGCATGTTGATGAGGAAGTGCGCAAGTATGCTACAGACCCACTAATTCATGGAAGAATTACACCTAGACTGTACACTGCAATAACTGATGCGGGAAAATATGCACTCAAAAATTCCCACAGAATCAAAATCCATGCACTGCTAATGCACGGTAGTGCCGATACGGTTACATCGGCTAGCGCTACCAACAAAGCGGCAAGCAGCATTCCAAATGCTACATACATTGAATGGCCTGATCTTTACCATGAAATTCACAACGAGGAAGTAAAAAATGAGGTTTTCAATCAAATTAAGGATTGGATAGAAAAACAACTAAAGAAAAATGAAGTTTAGAACCGAGGTTGAGATTACAAAGTATCCCTTTAATATTGGATTTGATTCGCCATCGCTTTTTATAGGCTCCTGCTTTACTGAGAATATTGGAGCTATTATGCGGGAGAATAAGATGCCTGCATTGGTAAATCCCTTTGGTGTTGTTTATAATCCGTTGTCGATTCATAAGAGCCTTGAGTCTATACTTGAGAATAAGCAGTATGAGTTGGACGATATTCGTTTTAGCAAGGGGCTTTGGTACAATTACGATTTTCACACAAGGTTCTCGAATCCTAGCAAGGACGAGTGCTTGATCAATATGAATAGTGCTATTGGCAATGCTCATTTGTTTTTAAACAAACTTCAAAACTTAATCGTGACCTTTGGAACAGCGAGGCTGTATAGGTTAAAACAAACCAATAGTGTTGTGGCCAATTGCCATAAGATTCCCGCCAAGGAATTTGAGCATCAAATTATGAGTGTAGAGGAGATTGTGGAAACTTGGTCAGCATTAATTGAGAAATTGTTAGAACGAAATATCATCCTGAAAATAATTTTTACAGTTAGCCCAATTCGCCACTGGAAGGATGGTGCCGAGGGTAATCAACTAAGCAAGGCTACACTTATTGTGGCTGTGCATAAACTTATTGCTAAATATCCAAATAACGCATTTTACTTTCCCAGCTACGAAATAATGATGGACGATTTACGCGACTATCGGTTTTACGATGACGATATGCTTCATCCATCATCAAAGGCCATCGAGTATATTTGGGGCAAGTTCGAGAGCGCATTTCTGGATAAAGAGTCGAAGGATCTTTTGGCTAAAATTCATAGAATAAAGCAAGCCGTTGGCCACCGGCCATTTAACCCAAATACAAGTGAGCATCAAAAATTTATCAATCAAACAATTGCATCGATTAACGAAATAAAATCAAAGTATTCGCTCATTAATTTCGATGAAGAGATAGAAAAGTTAAATTCGCAAATTTGCTGAACATTTAATTCCTTTTAGGGTTTACCCACATTCAACTATTGTAACCATGGAAAATTTTAATGCAGTTTTAATAGCTTTTGGTTTAACTCTTTTTGCAGGTTTATCGACTGGAATTGGTAGTGCAATTGCTTTTTTTACAAAACACACCAACACTAAATTTCTGTCCGTAGCTTTGGGTTTTTCGGCAGGTGTAATGATTTACGTTTCATTTGTCGAGATATTTCAAAAGGCCAAGGAATCACTGATAATACCACTTGGCGAAATGGGTGGCACAACTTTAACCGTAATATCCTTTTTTGGTGGTATGCTGGTTATTGCGCTTATCGATAAGTTTATTCCCTCGGCTGAGAACCCACACGAGATTCATACAGTTGAGGAATTGGATAACAAGCCTGTCCGCAATAAGAAGCTGATGCGAATGGGGGTTTTCACTGCGCTGGCTATTGGTATTCATAACTTCCCTGAGGGTTTGGCAACTTTCACTGCTGCGTTGGAAAATCCATCGCTGGGTATTGCCATTGCCATTGCTATTGCTATTCACAACATTCCTGAGGGAATTGCTGTGTCGGTCCCAATTGTTTTTGCAACTGGCGATAGGAAAAAAGCTTTTCGCTTATCGTTCCTTTCTGGACTAGCCGAGCCAGTTGGGGCAATTGTGGGGTATTTGGTACTGATGCCAATTATGAGCCCTTTAACCTTTGGAATACTATTTGCTGGTGTAGCAGGAATTATGGTTTTTATTTCGCTGGATGAACTCTTGCCAGCAGCCCGGGAATATGGCGAACACCACCTCTCCATTTATGGATTAATCTCGGGAATGATGGTTATGGCTGCTAGTTTGTTGTTATTTGTTTAGTAAGATAAAAAATATGTATTTAACACTTAAATGTAACATTTAATATTCAAACAAAATGAAGAATAAATTATTGATTACAGCTGTCATACTTATGACGACATTAGTAACTAGTGGCCAAGATTCGTTTAAGGGTTATGCGATTAATCCTAAACTTGGGTTCTTTAATAACAGTAAGGTTGGTGGGTTTGCCGGAGGTATTGAAGTAAATTACATTTACAACAATTTTCTTTTCTCGCTAGATTATCTTCGTATGGAGGAATTCGACATCCTTGGTCCTGAACCAAAAGAGGGCTATAATCAAATAGGGCTTATGGTAGGTAAATTTACTGGTAATAAATACTTGAGATTCCAATATCAGGCTGGATTTGCTCCATTGTGGGGTTTAAAGAGAACAGATCTTAAAAGTTCCGGCACTGGCTTTCTGGGCCCCGACATATACAATTCAAAGGACTTTTTTACTGTTGGACTGGTAGCAAAACTTGGATTTAAAGTAATCCCATTTAAATTTATGAGTATTGGAATTGATATTAATGCAAATATTAACAAGGAACAACCCTCGATTATTCCTATGTTAAGCATAGAGTTTGGAAGTATAAGAAAATAAAAACATAATCCTTTATTCTTGTTTTATTAAGTGTTGAAGAATTGAAAAGAACAGAAGAAATTGTTAATAGCACATCGCATGGAGTTGGAATACTTTTGGCAATTGCGGCAACAGTGCTGCTGATTATTAGAGGCGCAATGCACGGCAATGCTTGGCATATTGTAACTTACAGCATTTTTGGCGCAGGTTTATAAACCTATACACAGCATCAACACTATACCACGGAGCTATTAATCCCCGAAAAAAATTCAATTTAAACAAGTTCGACCACTCATCAATTT
>WBUV01000185.1 GCA_008933525.1 Bacteroidales bacterium
GAAGTATCTCATCCAAAGGAAAGGTTTTATGCTTAAGGATTCCCGCAAAGGTGATCAGTTTCATACCCTCGTCGTAATATCCATCGCGTAGAACCCCGCTATGAAAATCGTAGGTAGAAGCAATATACCTCAAGTCAGGAATTTCTACAGCTTGGTTTACTTCCATCTTTAGCAAATTCATTCCATCATCTACCTGAGGGACAAATGCAGCAGGATCGGTATTCAACGCATAGAAAGTTTTCTGCGTTTGTCGCATAGCCATTTCAGGAGACGAAAGTTGCAGAATTTTCTTTGGATACTTTGGTGAGAAACGGAGCGAAACACCTCCATCAACAATAAGTTTTCCCAGTCCAAACCCAATGCTTGCAATTCCATCCTCAGGCTTCTCTGCTCCTAATGGATAAAAATTAATACTCCGGGCAACACCCGAAAGCGTTGGCAAATACATATTACCATACTCGTTTCCGCATATCTCCTGAATTACAATTCCCATTTTTTCTTCGTCAATTACATTCTGCGTAGCATTCATGTAAGCCTTACTGGCTTTAAAAAAAACAGATGCGTAAACTGCCTTAATGGCGCTACATAGCATACGAAGCATTTGATCCATATCCTCCGCCCTGGGAACCATATAGGTTGAGTATATTCCAGCGAATGGCTGGTAATGAGAATCTTCTAGTTTACTTGAGGAACGAACAGCCAATGGGCGCTTAAACACCGAAATTACTTTACGTAAATCAATCTTTAACCTTTCGGGAAGTTTTGCCGATACAAAAGCATCCAAAACCACCTCGTCGTCTACATCCTGCAATGCAATACCGTAGAGGTTGTTGGACTCCATAAACTCATCGAACAATTCTGTGCTAATTACAACAGTACGAGGTATACTTATTATAACATCGTCGAACTTGTGGAAAAGGTTATAATCCTTTATCACCTGATTGATAAATGCTAACCCACGAGCTTTTCCACCAATAGAACCTTCGCCAATACGGGCAAAAAACTTGTACTCATCAAAAGTGTTCCTGTCGAATTTTGCAATAATACTTCTTCCTTTGCTCAAGCGGTAAGCCGATATTGCATAGTAAAGGAAATTACGAGCATCGTCGGTATTCTTGAAATCCCTCAGAGTCATTGGTTTAAACAGTTGGGCAATTGAAAATATCGCCCTAGCATTTAGCCATTTAGAAATATCGTTACGGCTGGTATGATAAACTAACGATCTATCGGGCACAGTCATAATCAGCTGTTGTAGCTGACTTAAATCGGTAGCACGTCCAACCTCAACCATGGTATCGGGATCGCGAAAAATAAAATCACCAAAACCAAAGTTATTGATAATATAATCGCGAATCTCAATATTACAAGTTTTCGAGTACTTATGCACAAAACTAACTCCAAGTTCATCGGCATAAAGTTTATTTGAAAACTCGGATGATTGAAGTAAAAATGGCATATTTGGATCTTCCGTACGAATCAACTTACACAGCCTTAATCCCGCCTTGGTTAAATGATCCCTTTGGTTATCAACCTTATAGCTAATGTCGGAGATAACTCCAATTATATTATTCTGATACTTTCGGTACAAAGCGACAGCTTCCTCGTATGTTGTGGCCATAAGAATTTTGGGGCGACCGCGCATACGGAGCATACGATGGTGCTCGTTAAGCGCTTCGGTCATAAAACTCCTAGCCTGCCGAAAAACAATCTTGTAGATATTTGGCAGGAACGATGAGTAATACCTTACCGAGTCCTCCACAAGCAATATTGCCTGAACACCAACATCCAGAATATCGTGGTCGGCATTCATTTTATCCTCAATCAGCTTAATAATTGCAAGCAACAAATCGGCATTACCTAACCAGCAAAAAACATAGTCTATTGCAGATAAATCCTCGCGTTGAAGACGTATTGATACCTCACGCGAAAAAGGTGTAAGAACAACTATTGGAATATCGGGATGTCTTGCCTTTAGCATCTTTGCTAGATTAAAGGTGTCAATCTCTCCAACATTAAGCATCGATATTATAAGGTCGATACGCTCCTCCTGAAGAACCTTTAGAACTTCGCGTGCAGTATGAGCCTGAATAAATACAGGAGGGTATCTTAAACTAAGCGAAACGTACTCGTTGAAAATCTGCTCATCAATACGTCCGTCCTCTTCTAGCATAAATGCATCGTAACTACTGCAAATAAGCAATACCTTGTAGATACGCTTCTGCATCAACTTGTCGAAAGAGGTGTCGTAAATATCAAGTTGATATGAATTCAGGTAGGATTGATCGCCAACTAGGTTAAGCATACTCATAATTTTAACTTTCGCTAATTTATGGAAAATTGTTTTATTGTTACGGAATCCTTGAGTAACAAAAATAAAAAAGGGGAGTTTAAAACTCCCCTCTAATAATTTTATTGAAATAAATTAAACATCCCAGGTTTCACCGCTATTTAGCAGATCGTCCATACATTTAATCTTTGCATCTTTCATTACCTCAAGCACTTGGTCGCGAACATTATCGTCGTAAGTTGTATCCTTTACGTTACGAATAACACCCATAGCAACTGGATACTCTGGATACTCCATGTTTGCAAGCATCATGTGAACACCGGGGTTTGGATTGTACGCATCGTGAACAAGGATATCGTCCATTGTAAAACCACCTTGTCCAATAGTAACAACCTTTAAGCTAAGACCACTTAGGATTAGACCTTTATCGCGATTCTTACCAAAAACCATTTTTTCGCCATGACGTAGAGTGATAATCCTATCCTCGCGATGCTCTCTGTCTGTCAAGAAGTCGTAAGCGTTATCGTTGAAAATGACACAGTTCTGAAGAATCTCAACAACCGATGTTCCATCGTGCTTTGCAGCCTCAACCATAACCTCGGTGGTTAGCTTAACATCCACATCGAGAGAACGAGCAAAGAATTTACCTTGCGCACCAATTACCAATTCACCTGGACGGAATGGATGCTCCACTGTTCCGAATGGTGATGTTTTGGTAATAGCACCTAGGGGTGATGTTGGCGAATACTGTCCTTTTGTTAAACCGTAAATCTGGTTGTTAAAAAGAAGTATGTTGATATCGATATTACGACGTACAGCGTGAATAAAGTGGTTACCACCAATTGCCAATGCGTCGCCATCGCCAGTTACTTGCCAAACGCTAAGAGTTGGATTTGCAACCTTAACGCCGGTAGCAATAGCCGAAGCACGACCGTGAATACCATGGAAGCCAAAAGTATCTACGTAGTAAGGGAAACGGCTTGAACAACCAATGCCCGATACGAAAACGTAACGCTCAAGGTTATACTTTAAAACTTTGGAAACCTCAGGTAGGCCTTTTTGTACTGCGTTCAAAATTGCGTGATCGCCGCAACCTGGACACCAACGAACTTCCTGGTCACTCTTAAAATCCTGAGGAGTATATTGTAAGTATTTTTCTTCCATGACTATTTGCCCTCCAAAATATTGTTAAACTTATCAACCAATTCAACCACGGTAAAAGGAAGACCCTGAACCTTGTTGAACTGTAGGTAATTGAACTCCTGGAAGTTCATGCGCAAGTAGTTGGCAAACTGGCCCATATTCAACTCGCAAACAACCAATTTCTTGTAACGCTTAAATACTTCGCGGGTATTCTTTGGAAGTGGGTTGATATAGTTAAACTGACATAGCGAAACGCTCTTACCAGCAGCACGCATCTCTTGAACTGCAGTCAGAAGGTGTCCGTAAGTTCCACCCCATCCAATTACAAGCAAATCGCCCTCTTTGTCGCCATAAACCTCTTGCTCAGGAATAAACTCCTCAACACGTTTTACCTTCGCTGCGCGAATATCTGTCATGCGTTGGTGGTTCATTGGATCGTGCGATACAGAACCTTTAATGAAATCTTTCTCCAAACCACCTACACGGTGAGCAATACCTTTTTTACCAGGGAAAGCCCAACCACGAGCCAAACGTTTCTCGTCGCGTGCATATGGCATAAAGTTCTCTGTTCCTTCGGGAACAATTGGAGGGTTAATTGCAGGATAATCCTTCATATTTGGAATACGCCAAGGCTCAGAACCATTAGCAATAAAACCGTCGGTTAGCAGAAGAACTGGAGTCATATGCTCCATTGCAATCTTACCAGCAGTGAATGCGTAGTCAAAACAGTTGCTAGGTGTACTTGCTGCAATTATAACCATTGGAGCCTCACCATTACGACCATAAAGTGCTTGGTTTAAGTCCGATTGCTCTGTTTTTGTTGGTAACCCTGTTGAAGGACCTCCGCGCTGAACATCCACAATAACCATTGGTAGCTCGGTCATTACAACCAAACCCAATGCTTCTGCTTTAAGAGATAAACCTGGACCTGATGTTGTTGTAACAGCAAAGTTACCAGCATAAGCAGCACCAATTGAGGTACAGATACCGGCAATCTCGTCCTCGGCCTGAAGGGTTTTCACTCCCAAATCCTTGCGTTTTGCTAACTCAATAAGAATTTCTGTAGCAGGAGTAATAGGATACGAACCGCAGAATAAAGGTAGATTTGCCTTTTCGGCAGCAGCAATTAAACCCCAAGCAGTAGCAGTGTTTCCGTTGATTGAACGGTACTTGCCCTTTGGAAGAGAGGTTGCAGCCTTTACCTTATATGTATTAGGAATTGCCTGAATATTGGCAGCATAGTTGAAACCATCGCGTAAAACCTTTTTATTGGCCACTACAATCTCTGGTTTCTTTTTAAACTTAATTTCGTAGTACTTTTCAGTGAAGTTTAATGGACGGTCGAAAATGTAATAAACCATACCAAGCGAGAACATATTCTTACTACGAACAATGCTCTTATTATCCAAACCACTATCCTTTAAACTTTCCTTGGTTAAAGTTGTGATTGGAGCATAAATAACTTTAAAATCTTGAAGATTTAACTCTGTAATAGCATCGAGCGTTTTGTAACCAGCACGCTGATAGCCTTTCTCGTTAAACTGGTCGGAGTCGGCAATAATCATTCCGCCCTTTTTTACCCATTTAGCATTTGCCTTAAGCGCAGCAGGGTTCATTGCTACAAGCACATCGCAAAAGTCGCCAGGGGTGTTAACCTTTTGGCTACCTAGATGTACCTGAAAACCTGATACTCCACCAACTGTTCCTTGAGGTGCACGTATTTCCGATGGATAATCGGGGAATGTGTTTACACCATTACCAAACAACGCAGATGCATCGGCAAATAGTGTTCCTGTAAGCTGCATTCCATCTCCGGAGTCACCGGAAAATCGAACAACTACATCGTCCAATTCCTGGACACTTTTTTGTTTATCCATAAAAAGATAAATTAGATTTTTGTTGTGCCGATTTCAGCAATGCCACACAAAAAACATTTGCACACCACTGAAAATCAACATTTCAATTAACTCAAATATTTTATTTAATGATGCAAAATTAGGCATTTTTAAACACAGCAATCGATTTAAAACATATTTTACGACATATTTCTGCATTTAAGATTTTGGAAAAAATTCCTAAAACGGGTTAATTTTGTAAAAAAATCTCGAAACTAATATGGCAATTATAAAATCGTTAAGGGGTTTTACTCCAAAAATTGGGAAGAATTGCTTTATTGCTGAAACTGCGGTAATTATTGGTGATGTTGAAATTGGCGATGATTGCAGCATTTGGTATGGTGCAGTTATTCGAGGCGATGTTAATTCAATTAGAATTGGGAGTAGAGTTAATATCCAAGATAATGCTGTTCTGCATACCACCTACCAAAAAACCACCATCAAAATGGGCGATGATGTGTCCGTAGGACACAACGTAATTGTTCACGGGGCCGAGGTACATAACGGAGCGTTGCTTGGAATGGGCTCTACTGTAATGGATAACTCAATAATAGGAGAAGGAGCCATTGTTGCAGCAAACGCACTAGTTCTTGAAAACACCAAAGTTGAAGCAGGCACAATATACGCTGGCGTCCCCGCTAAGTTTGTGAAGAAAGTTGACCCTGCATTAAGCCGCGATATAAACGAGCGAATAGCCCGTAACTACCTGTTTTATTCGGGTTGGTATAAAGAGGAAGAGTAGGAAGTAGGAAGTAGAAAAATAACAGATACTTCATTCCAATTAAATGTTGATTTATTTCCACAAAGGCAACAAAGGAGTTCACTAAGGAACTCAAAATAAGAATTAAACGAATCACTATTATCCTGAAAAAATTTCCGTTATTCTTTGAAGTAAATATTTCGCTACTCTGTAGCTTATTTTCTCAAATTCAAATGGCTTATCTACAAATATTTTGCCGCTATGCGGCTTCTAATTAGCAGCAGAACTGCGCTATATTTATAGATTGTAAACACCTACAAAAGCAAACTCCAGAGGAGCGAAATATCATTCTAAGCTATTGGAATAATAACTTTAGAGCTCGCAAATGATTTTACCAGACAACATTGAAAATAAATATTGACAAAACAACAACAAATATTTATTCCCTTCAAATTCCTTTGTGAATTTACTTAGTGCGCCGTTGTGGTTAAAGCGTCTAATTCCAAACTCGCATCAATAATCATTTCATATGCTTCCTTAAAT
>WBUV01000186.1 GCA_008933525.1 Bacteroidales bacterium
CATCAAAGGTAATGCAGGAACTTAGCGATGAGTTACAGAACAAATACCCTGGTGTTCAACTATATATTAGCCAAGACCTAATGGGGCCACCTGCAGGAAAAGAAATAAACCTTGAAATTAGCGGTCCAGAATTCGACAAACTTCTTGAACTGTCTGATTCAATTGAAACGTACATCAACTCCTATGCAATAGATGGAATTGAAGGACTTAAACTCGATTTGGATGTTGGAAAACCTGAACTAATCATTGAAATAGATAGGGACAAAGCACGCCGCCTAGGCTTGAGCACTATGCAGATTGCCTCAACCATAAGAACTTCGCTATATGGGAAAGAAGTATCTAAGTTCAAAGAAGGCGAGGATGATTACCCTATCCAACTTAGATTTGCTAATCACTATCGTTACGATTTGCCAACTTTACTTAACCAAAAAATCGGGTTTATGGAAGAAGGGCAAATGATACAAATCCCCGTTTCGTCCATCGCAAACTTTAAGTACTCTAGCACATACGGATCAGTAAAACGTAAGGACAGAGATAGAGTTGTTACTTTGTATTCTAACGTTATTAAAGGATACAACGCTACAAAGATTAACGAGCAGTTAAAGCAAATTATGGCAAATTACAAAATACCCGAAGGGTATAAGTATAGCTTTACTGGCGAGCAGGAGGAGCAACAAGAATCAATGGCATTCTTAGGACGGGCAATGCTTATTGCACTTGCACTAATACTATTAATCCTTGTTACCCAATTCAACTCACTCGTACGCCCACTTGTAATTATGACCAGCGTTATATTCAGTACAATTGGTGTATTCGGTGGACTTGCTACATTTAAAATGGACTTTGTGGTGGTTATGACAGGCATTGGGCTTGTATCGCTAGCGGGTATTGTGGTTAACAACGCAATTGTGCTTATCGACTACATCGGCTTACTTAAAGACCGCAGAAGAGTAGAGTTAGGGTTGCCCGAAGATGCATTCCTTTCCGTTAAGGATGCCACCGAATGTGTAATTGAGGCCGGTAGAACAAGGTTGCGCCCCGTACTATTAACTGCTATAACTACAATACTAGGATTGGTTCCAATGGCTATTGGAATGAACATAGACTTTGCTGGAGCATTAAGCAGTTTCAACCCTGATTTATACTTCGGAGGTGACAATGTGGTGTTCTGGGGTCCAATATCGTGGACAATCATTTTCGGTTTAACATTCTCAACTTTCCTTACTCTGATTATTGTTCCTGTAATGTACCGTTTAACCGTAAATCTACAGAAAAAGTTTATGGTTTGGACTGGTCAAAAAGATAGGCTACACGATGAGGTTGGCGAGGATAGAATTAAAGTTTAATTTGACAAGTATTTTTGGAGAAGGGGCTTTAATGCCCCTTCTCTTTTAAGACAGTTACCCCCTCAAGGGTTTGAAACCCTTGAGGGGTTTTTCGAACCAACCAAAAAAATCATTTAAACCAAACACAACAGCACAAGTCAATAATTTCGATTCTGACACCTAATGTCTTAAATCAAATTGTTCAATCGAAAATATCGTGTAAATTTGCACGATTTCATAAACTAATTAATACAAATGGCAATACTAGAAGAACTTAGCGAACAGGAGATTATCCGTCGTCAGTCGTTGGATGAGTTGCGCAACTTAGGGATTGACCCCTACCCTGCTGCAATGTATCCGGTAACGCACACCACCGAGGATATTATCTCCAATTTTGAGAGTATGAGTTCCCTGCAAACCAATGTTTGCGTGGCCGGCCGTATTATGGCTCGCCGTATCATGGGAAGCGCCTCATTCTTTGAATTACAGGACGAAAAAGGTAAAATCCAAGTTTACGTCAAACGCGATGATATATGCCCTGGCGAGGATAAAACGCTTTACAACACAGTATTTAAACGTCTTTTGGACATTGGCGACATTGTAGGTGTTAAAGGATTCGTGTTCCGCACCCAAATGGGCGAAGAGTCGGTTCATGCACAGGAGCTTACTCTGCTTTCGAAATCAATCAAACCACTTCCTATTGTTAAGGAGAAGGATGGTCAGGTTTTCGATGCGGTTACCGATGCCGAGCTACGCTACCGTCAACGCTACGTTGATTTGGTTGTAAACCCACACGTTCGCGAGGTGTTTATTAAGCGCTCAAAGATTATCAACACAATGCGCGATTTCTTCAACTCAAAGGGCTACCTTGAGGTTGAAACCCCAATACTACAGCCAATTCCTGGAGGTGCAACTGCACGTCCGTTTATGACTCACCACAACGCGTTAGATATTCCATTGTACCTTCGAATTGCCAATGAGCTATACCTAAAACGCCTTATTGTAGGAGGTTTTAATGGTGTTTATGAGTTTGCAAAGGATTTCCGCAACGAGGGAATGGACCGTACCCACAACCCAGAGTTCACTGTAATGGAAATTTACGTGGCCTACAAGGATTACTTCTGGATGATGGAGTTCACCGAGGAGATGCTTGAGCGTGTTGCGCTTGCACTGCATGGCACAACCAAGGTTACCATTGGCGACAAGGAGGTTGACTTTAAGCGCCCATTCCGTCGCTTAACCATGACCGATGCAATTAAGGAGCATACAGGAGTTGATATCACCGGAAAAACCGAGGATGAACTACGTAAAATCTGCAAGGATTTAGGCGTTGATGCCGACGAAACAATGGGTAAAGGCAAGCTGATTGATGCAATTTTTGGAGAGAAGTGCGAGCACCATATGATTCAGCCCACATTCATTATGGATTACCCAATTGAGATGTCGCCGCTATGTAAGCGCCACCGCAGTAACCCTGAACTAACCGAGCGATTTGAGTTGATGGTTAACGGTAAGGAGCTCTGCAACGCATACAGCGAGCTAAACGACCCAATTGACCAGATGGACCGCTTTCAAGATCAACTTCGCCTAAGCGAAAAGGGCGACGACGAGGCCATGTTCATTGACCTTGACTTTGTGCGCTCGTTGGAATACGGTATGCCAACCTGCTCTGGTATGGGAATTGGAATTGACCGACTAACAATGTTTATGACCAACCAGCCATCCATACAGGATGTGCTATTCTTCCCACAAATGCGCCCCGAGAAGAAAGCGCAGAAAGATACAGCTGAAGCATACACCAGCAAGGGTATCCCCGCCGATTGGGTTCCAGTGTTACAAAAGATGGGATTCAACACAATGGCCTCGTTGGTAAATGTTGCCCCCGGCAAACTCTTCAACGACATTTGCGGGTACAACAAAAAGAACAAGCTTGGCTTAGCAAATCCAAGCATGGACGATGTAAAACGTTGGGTAGAACAGTAAAATAATTGATTACCAGAAATAGTTAAAGCCAGTCGAACGACTGGCTTTTTTAGTTTAAGCGACTAACTATTTCATGCTATCACTGGCAACTTAATTACAACGGTTGTTCCGTGCCCAATTTTTGAGTCGAACTCAATTGAACCGGACATCTCCTTAATAATATCGTAAACAATAGTTAAACCAAGTCCTGTTCCTTTACCAGGGTCTTTGGTTGTATAGAATGGGTCAAAAATCTGCCCTAAAGAGTCCGAGCTAATTCCACATCCAGAATCGGCTATTCTTATTTCAACAAAACCATTACCAACTTTTGTCGCGATTTTAATAGAGCCTTCGTCATCAATCGCCTGAATTGAATTGGATAGAATATTGAATATTGCTTGATGCAATTTACCCTCGTTTCCAAGAACAAAAACATTCTCATTTACATAACTCTTTTCAACTTCAATCCTATTCATCAACTGAATATTCAGCACCGACAAACAATCGTCGATGACCGTATGAACATCGCATTGCTCATCAATATTACTGGTTTGCCGACTAAATCTATTTAACCCTCTAATTATTTCAGATGCACGCTGAACTCCAGTATTTATTGCACTAATAAGAGGGTTTAGATTATCGGCATGCTCGTTAAGATTAGTACGGATATAATCGTCAATAGCATAAACACCTCCTGTAATATAATTCAGTGGATTATTGATTTCGTGTGCCACCCCTGAAGCCATAACACCTAACGAGGCCATTTTCTCGGTTTGCACCAAATGCTTCTGGGCTTTGCGCAACTCTTCCAGAGTGCGTTCTAGCTCCTCGCGCTGAGTATGCAATTCCTCATTTATCGACAAAAGTTCCTCATTGGCAGTTGCAAGCTCCTCAGTCCGTTCCTTCACAAGCATTTCTAGGTGATTCCGGTACTGCTCTAGTTCCAACTCTATTTTCTTCTTTTCTGTAACATTGATGGTTGAAGTTAATACTGCCAGTTGATTTTGAAGTTGTACTACACGACCCGAATAGTAAAGGAATACTTCCTCTTGCGATCTATTAAGGATTTTCATCTCAAGATTTTCGATGACTCCAGTGGTTGAAAGTTTTGTTCTAATTTCCTCCCTGAGCGCAGGATCAACATGAAGGTTAACTTCCTCTTGCGATTTACCTAACACATCTTGCGCGACATATCCTGTATCGTTGGTAAACGATCTATTAACTGTTATATAACGCCCATCAACATCCGTAATTGCAACAGAATTAGGCATAAACTCTATAGCTGTTCTAAATAACTCCTCGCTCTCTTTCAGAGCATTTTCATAGTTTTTTCTGTGTGTTATATCTATTACAGTTCCTCTTAAACCAATAATTTTATTATCATCTAATATTGCGCTTGTGTAAATCTGTACAGGAAGTGTTGAGCCATCTTTACGAATTGCAGTGTAATCCATTCCTCTCGTGGGCTCACCACTCATAACAGACATAAAACCATAATAAGCTTTTTCATGTTCTTCAGAGGCAATAGTGTTAAAAACACTTATTCCCCTTTCAAAATCATCAATAGTGTAGCCAAAAAGTTCATAGCCAGTTTTATTCACATAGGTAAACCTCCCGTTAACATCCGTTTCAAATACTGTTTGAGGCAATAAATCGGCCAAATCTCTGTACTTCTTCTCACTTTTTGCTAGTGCTATTTCCGCATCTTTTCGCTCCTTTATATCCTTTTCGGCTCTATCGAGTGCCCTTTTATTAATTCTGAAAATATTGTAACCAACGATTCCAGAAAATATCAACGAAACAACAATATCTAAAAGAAAACTTCGAACTGAAGCATCCCCTATATTCAACTTTGTTTTAAAAAAAACAATAAACCCAATAACTAAAGCAATATTAATCAGGGAGTAAACAAAAATACTAACGCTCTTTTTCCCCGTTAATAGTGGAGCCATAGATAATGCTGCAAAAACATAGAAGAGGGTATCGAGCCTGCCAAGAGCATCACTTTTATCGAAAAAAACAACCAACCAAATAGTCAACAATGCTGATATTAGCATTAAGTGTGCAGAAAAACTATAGTAGCCTTTTGTCAGTAAAATGAGGCAACCCAGAAAAACGAAAAAAACAACAATTTGAGGGATGAGAACAGGAAAATAAGGCCCTCCATAAACAGGATTCTTTACTTGAATATAAATTGTAAGGAATACCAACGAAATCATTGTGAGAACAAGAATAATAGACAGGTAGAAGATAAATTTTGCCTTCTCCTGTATTACATAATCCGAATTGTTGTACCGCTTAAGAGCTCTAGGAAGTCCATACTCATTTTTGCTGAGCAAAAAAATACGGAGAACTCTACTCGCAATTTTCCGAATTGATTCCATCGCGTTTAATTAAGCATTTAGCAAATCAAATAAATTTACTTAACAAGTTGAGGAAAAATTGATTAAAAGTCAATACGCATTGACTAAACTAAATAAAAATTTACAAAAAAAACCCGCATACCATGCGGGCAATATATTATCTGGGAATAACTTGTTAAAACAACGAAGACATTGTTCCAGCAACTCCAGCAAAAATGAACATAAGAAGGTAAAAACTCAATCCAATAATGGCAAGTATCCCCATATATTGGTAATGCTTTTTCAAGTACATCAAAGCATTTGTCAACTGAGAATTATCTTTAGTTGATAAAGCAATTTTTGACAACTCCGAAAACTTGAACAAATAGTATATTGGAAAGAAATAAATTACGATGAATATCGACATCATTATAAAAAAAGCGATTCCAAAGCCAAACCCTTTTGAACTTAAAGTAAGCATAACCAATGCGGCAATCATCATTAAACCAATGCAAATAAAACCAAGAACGGATAAAAACATTGTCCACTTTCTGGTTTCGAATAAATGCATAAGACCTTCTCTCTCAATCTCAATAGACTCTTTAGCAATTTCAGTGTTAGTTTGATTTTCCATTTGTAAAAAATTAAGTTAGATTATTATGGTTTGTTTAATCACAGTAAAACTAATAAAAACATATATTATTTCAATATGATTATCCATTATTATACCTTAAAGAAAGTTTTGGACAGACTCTTTCAGGTCTGGCGACTCTGTAAGGTCTTTAAAGGCTGTCGAATACCTGACAGAGTTCAAAGAACCTGTCAGAGTATGGTGGCTGAAACAACAACTATTGGTATGTTTACGGATTGTCAAATATTTCAATACCAAAAAAACAAGAGGTTATCATACAACTTAATCATAATG
>WBUV01000187.1 GCA_008933525.1 Bacteroidales bacterium
CTTTTACGGTTGTTTGTGATATTGATGGTTGACCTCCAATTTTTGCAAATCTGTTTAAATTTAATGCTCTAAGCATTAATGCAAGAAAAGTTTGATTTACATCTTTTCTTAAATATTCTGTTACATATAATCCATTATCAGTTATCCACGAACAAGGTTGTGCAATATGGATTGAACCGCAATAAGCCCCGACTCTTCCAATTACAATGGTTGGACTTTCTATAAAATATTCATTATGATAACCTGCGATACCATTACCTCCATAAACTGGAAATTTTCCATCTTTCATTTTATCGCTAGTTAGACCATTTCCGCTAGAAAGTTTAATTATTTCCGAAAGTTCAACAAGTTTATAGTTTGAATACATAGGAGAATTAACTAACTTATATCTCTCACCACTAAGCGTATAATCTCCATTTTTAGCGATTTCAGTTTTAGATACAGTATGAGCTAATGCTGATTCTTTGAATGAGCCATCCTTGAAAAGTTTTAAAACACCAATGGCGTCTTCTAACTGTCCGCCCTTTACGGCATTTCGCTGTGCGCCCAAGCCATAGCCATCGTTTTCTATTTTTACAAAAAGAATTTCTTTACTTGCTTTTGCAAACTCTTTATCCATTAAAAGAATCGAGGTTTTTACGCCGCTGTAGGGGTTGAAAACGCCCGCAGGCAAACTTACCACGGCATAAAGGTGTTTTTCTACCAACATTTTGCGTAGCTCCTTGTAGGCTGTTCCACTTTGGAATATTATGCCCTCGGGCACAATAATGCCAGCCCTGCCCTTGGGATTAAGGTGCTCGGCAATATAATCCACAAAAAGCACCTCGCTACGGTTACTGCTAATGCTAAACTTCTTGTGCGGGCGTATTCCACCCTTTGGACTCATAAAGGGTGGATTGGCCAGTATTACATCGTAGGTTTCGTTCCAGCGGTCATCGCTGCTTAGGGTGTCGTACTCCCAAATGTGAGGATCGGAAAAGCCATGTAGGTAAAGGTTTACCAAACTTAAGCGTACCATATCAGGAGAAATGTCGTAACCCACAACATTTTTAATTAATCTTTTTCGCTCGTCGGGTGTTAGTTTATTGCTATTCTTTTCCTTAATATGCTTAAATGCCGAGATTAGGAAACCCGCAGTGCCGCACGCTGGATCGAGAATTGTGTCAGTTTTACTTGGGTCAACAACGGCTACCAAAAAATCGATAATATGCCTTGGGGTACGGAACTGTCCCGCATCGCCCTGAGAACGAACCCATTACTGAAAGCAAGTATTCAAATGCGTCGCCTAACTTTTCGCTATGAGTATACTCAAATTGGTTTATGGTTTTAAGGAATAGTTTTAACGTTTCGGGGTCGCGGTAGGGAAGGAACGCATTCTTAAAAATATCCCTGAATAGTTGCGGAATATTTGGGTTTTTATCCATGCTAGCAATGGCCTCGGAGTATAATGTAAGCATTTGGCTAGCGGTGGTTTTAGTGTCGAAAAGGATGTCCCAACTGTATTTTTCAAATTCAACAACTACTGTTTTGCTTGGGTCTTTAGGGTCGGGAATTGTATAGTTGGAAAAGAATTTGGCCTTTCCTCCTAGTTCAACAGCTTCCTTGTCCATATCGTCCATGAACTTGTAAATTAGCCCAATGGTAATTTGCTCAATCTGTGCTTTCGGATCAGGAAGTTTACCAACAAGTATATCGCGGCAATCGTCAATTCTTTTTTTTGTGGTTGTATCTAACATAAGGCGGTTTAATTAAGCGATAAATCGCTCAAGATTTATATAGTCTTTAACGTACAAAGGTATAACTTCTCGGTATTTTGCATCAACCTCTTTAAACTGCGAAATTGTTAAAGTGGGGTTGGTTTGTAATGCGTGAAAATCCTTGGCTTCAATAATTTTTCGTATTTCATTATCAACAATGTACGCTTTGAAGAAGTATTTCAGGGCTCTAATATTAACATCCTCATTGGGCGGGTATATCGATATGAATTTATCAAACTCCTCATCGAGTAATTCGTCCTTTGACTTGAATTTTGGGATAATTCCAAATACCTTCTCAACCATTTCGCGAATGGATACCTTACGGTCAATCTTTGCAGCTTTCCTTAACTTCTCAAGGTTAAAGTACTCCTCGGGTTTGTCGAATATTTCGCTTTGGATATGCGATATAACTTGCTCCCAGTTACCCAACTCAACGTTTTTCTTAATAATATCGTCCATTATAATTCTATCCTCAAACTTTTTGAAAAGTTCTCGGTCAATTCGCATTCCCTCGTAGCCAATGTGTTGTTCCCTTAATTCAGCAAGAGGATCGTGAATATGGCTGTCGTATTGATCAATGTTGTAATTACCTCCACCATTTCCATCACCTTCGTAGGGTTTTGGGAGTGCTAATTTTTTATCGTAATCGAATTTTTCCTCAAAGAACTCGCAATTGGCAAAAAAGTCGAAAAGGTTGAAGTATTGTTTTTCGTGCAGTACAACTTCTTCATCGCCAAGTTCGTTCTTGTGTTTAAATTCGAATGTGTTTTTACGGGTGCCACGGCCTTTAATCTGTACAAAATCAGCAGGACTAAATATTGGCCTAACCATACAAAGGTTAAGTAAATCGGTGCAGTCGTATCCTGTTGTCATCATTCCAACAGTAACACAGACCCTTGTCTTACTCGATTTATAACCCTCCAACCAATTTGTTTTGCCATTGAGGTTATTGTTTGTAAAATTGATTGTCATTTGTTGAGCATCGCCCACCTGCGATGTAACCTGTACGGCAAAGTCGGAGTTGTATTTTCCTGGGTAAAGTTTTTCTGCAAGGTCGTTTAAAATTTCAGTAAGTTTCCTGGCGTGGTTTTGGCTTACTGCAAAGAATATTGTTTTCCCGATTTCGTTTGTAATTGGATCGTGAAGAGCATGTTCCAAAAATGTTTGACAAAAAACTCGGTTTGTTTTTTCTGAGAAAAATTTCTTTTCAAAGTCTTTTGAGATGAATGTCTCCTGATCGTCCCCCTCCTCTGTGGTGATATTCACAGTATAGCCCTTGTCGGAGAGTAACTGTGTGGTTATTTCGGTGCGCGCATCAAGAACTTTTGGGTTTACTAAAAAGCCATCCTTAACTCCATCGAGTAAGGAGTACCTAAACGTTGGATCACCTCCTTCGCATCCAAATGTTGCATATGTGTCCCTGAGCATACGACGTTCAATTTCTCTTGGGTCGTTTTCTCTTACATTGTTCAGGTTAACTCCTTTGAGGTAATCTTTTGGGGTTGCTGTTAACCCTAACTTATAACCATGAAAATATTCAAAAACCGCTCTTGCATTTCCAGAAATAGAACGGTGCGATTCGTCGGATATAATTAGGTCGAAATCGGTTGGAGAAAACTCCGATCGATACTTGTTGTTGAATAAAAGGGATTGTATGGTTGTGACCAGAATATCGGCTTTTATCCAATCTGATTTATGCTCTTTGTAGATAAATGTAGAATAATCGGGTTTAAGGTAGTTTGTAAATGCTTTCCATGCTTGGTCTTCGAGTTCAAGTCTGTCGACCAGGAACAGAACTCTGCGAGCATTCTTGGTTCTTAAAAATAATCGAATAATTGCTGCAGCAGTAAGTGTTTTGCCTGTTCCTGTTGCCATTTCGAATAAAAAGCGGTCTTTACCTTTGCTGACTGCTTTTTGGAGTGCTTGAATTGCTTTTATTTGGTATTTACGTAAGAATCTTAATCCATTATTTCTGATAAAATCTTTGCTGAGTTCTACGCTTCCTTTCCATTCAGGTTTTTGAGCATAATTGGGCATTTGTACAGCAACAATGTAGTCGTCTGTTACTATTTCATTTGCAAGTGCCTCTCTATCGGGATTCCATTCCTTTATTGCTCCAATTTCATTAGGTGAAGGGAATTTATAGATAGGCTTTGGATTTCCTTTTTTAAGATTCCATAAGTAATGTACAATTCCATTGGAAAGAATTATGAATTGAGCGCTTACAGTGTTTGCATATTTACGAGCTTGTTCTTTTGCAACCAAGGGATGCAAACTCTCTTTTTTAGCTTCAAGGACACAAATGGGCTTGTTGTTGGAGTCAACTAGCAAAAAGTCTAAAGAGCCATTCTTGGTTTTCTCAAAATCATTACCCCAAGCATCAACTTCTTGCTGAGTAATCTTTACATGATTTTCGAGCAGAATATTGGCTTTCCCTTCGTGATTATCGAAGAATCGCCAACCAGCTTCTTCCAGAAGTTTATTTATTTTAATCCTAGCGTGGGCTTCGTTTTTCATTTACTAAAACCAAATACTACAACTGAAATTCTAAATTTAAATCTATAAAGACTTTAAAATTAACAACAAAACCTAACAAAACAAGAATGTGTTGAAAAAAGTTTTGTTAATAGTTGTGTTTTGGTGAGGTTTTAACGTTTTAGTTTTTAGTGTTTTATGTGCAATAACTATCTGGTCGACTAAATGTTTTCTACACATTTGTCGACAACTATCTATAATTTTAATTCAGAAAATAACCTGTTACCCTATGTAGTATGACACTCTCTACAGCAGTAGTAGCATCCGTTTGACTTAGGATAATGCTTCTTAGCTTCTTTTACAGCATCTCGACAATTAGAAAACTGACCAAGATATAGCCTGTTTGAGGTATCAGGCAACCTTTCGCAATTTTCTTTATGCACTTCGTGATCTCCATTGTTTTGTGCATTTTTGTTTACATAGTAACGTTCCATAATCCTATTTTTGGTTAAACAACCTGTATGCTGTTTAATAGGATTGGAGTTCAATTTGTTACCTAACGGTGCTGTTTTATTTAAAAATCCTAGTAAATAGAGTCAGCAATTCATTTTTAACTAAGTCGAATTCTGGAAAGTTACCTGATATTTGATGAGAAAGGCTATTCGTCCAGGCAGATCGAAGCGATTTTTCGTTTTCGGGGTTAATGAGTTGCTCAACACCTGTGAATTGATAACCCTTGAATTCCAGTTTTTTGTGAAAAGCATCGATTATAGGGGTGTAATCTAATGCGTTGAATTGATTCGAAAGATACCAGATATCGTAAAAATCGCGTGGAGCAGAGTATGATCGCTGTATGAGTGAACGCATTTTTTCAGCCAGTACCTCGTTAATGCTGTAGCAATTAATTTGCCTTGAGTTTTCAGTCAATTTATCCGAGTAGTTGTGGTTTATGTCTCTTGTGGTTGTGGGGAAAATTAAGAGTTCGTATAGAATGATCTCAATTTTAATTTTTGTTTGCCATCGTTGTGGGGGAGGAGGGGTTTCGTTCCTAGGGTGGTCGGAGCCCCAAAATTTAATCATAGCCTCATATCCCGCAAGGCTATTTTTATACTTAATTTCTCTTAATGATTCTATTTGAGTTGGTAGGTCAACTCTTTCAGTAAGTAGTTTTGTAATGTCAGATAAGTGCTTTTTTGTTAGATTGAAGCCTTTGTCAGTTGATGTGAAATCGAGATCTTCAGAAAATCTATAGTCTGGGAAATAGCACTTTTTTAGACAAGTTCCACCTTTGAATATTAGTTTATCTCTCAATTCGGGTATTGAGAAAATTGCATCAAGAAAGTGACCTAAAGCCCAATCCTTGTCAATTGTACTTTTGGCAACCTTATTTTGTAATGCGATTGATGCAATTTCCTTTTGGAGTATCATATGGCGTTTACTGGTATATTAATACTGTTTATTGCAGATGTCTAATATTTCATCACGGCTTATGTTCAGGCGGAGTCGCCAATCATTCACAAACTCACCTTTCTCTTCCCCAAATGGGTCGAAAAGATTATACCGTTTATTTACTTTCTGCTTTGCAAATTTAACAAAAGACTTTAATCCTTGCTTGTCGAGTAATTCAATAAGAAACCCCATTCTTTTAATAGCGCTGATGTTATCTATTGCTTCGCAATACGTTATCATTTTCTCAGCGTTTAACTTGGCCGTGTTTAAAGCTCTAATCAATTCTGCAATTCCTCCTGAGTGTTCTGGCAAGTCGAAACAATCAACAATCGTTTTTTCAATATCTGTAATTCGATAACTTCGACTTCCATATCCTTCTTTTTGTATCCCCGCTATCTTTTTAGCCTTTATTTGCACAAACTTATATCGAACTCCAAGTGCCTCAGCATTTCTTTTTTGACTGGCTGTTTGTATGTAAATGATATTGGGGAACTGCTCTGTTAAGCCATGCTTATTCAGCGCAGACCAATAAGATATAGTACCATCTGGAACAAGGAAGCAACCAATTGCATTCTCGTCCTTAAATGTAGATCTGCAATACTTTCCTCTTTCTAGGCGTGACAGTATCTTCTTCTTGACAAGGTTTTCGAGAACCTCATTTAGATTCTCGAACTTACTGCCAAGTTGGTTCTCGATATCGGAAAATGAGAATAACTCAACTTCATTCTCATCTAATAGATGCATGAAGTGGAGTTGTGCTTGAGTCAGGTTTGCAGAGATATATCCGCTATCAGCCATTACATTTTGTGTTACGATAAGACCCATTATTTAGGTCTTATCATCAGTTAAGATG
>WBUV01000188.1 GCA_008933525.1 Bacteroidales bacterium
AGTTCGATATATCATAATTGGAGCAATTGTAACAATCGTAGCGTTTCTGCTTTGGTACTTCTCCTCTATTGTTGCGTATATTCTAATTTCGGCTGTATTCAGTTTAATGGGAAAACCCATTGTTGATGGTATATGTAACATAAAAATCAGGAACTGGTCGCCACCAAGGTTTATTGGCGCATCTATTGCTCTAGTTGGAATTTGGCTTCTTTTTATTGCATTTTTTAGAGTGATGATCCCTTTAGTGGTAAATCAGTTCAACGAATTAGGCTCTGTTGACGTTCAAGCAATGGTAGATTCTTTCTCCCAGCCTTTGGATGAGTTGCAGGCATTTATTCACGAGTATCTTCCATCAAGCGCCAAGGATTTTTCGCTAAAAGAATTTGTCACAAAAAAAATAACCAATGTTTTTAGCGTTACAATGGTGGCCAACTTCTTTAGCTCTACAGCCAATCTAATTATGAGTCTTTTTGTTGCATTATTCTCCATATCGTTCATAACATTCTTCTTTTTGAAAGATGATACTCTTTTCTACAAAGGCATTATAATTACTTTTCCGGAGAAATATGAGAAACAGCTTAGCAGGGCGCTTTCAAGTATCAACGTATTGTTAAGGCGGTATTTTGTGGGAATCCTCATTGAGAGTACAGCCATAATGATTCTCGACACTATAGGATTAACTATTGTTGGAATAAAGTTCGAAACAGCAATTGTAATTGGGCTGATAGCGGGAATCCTTAACGTTGTACCATACGTAGGACCTTTAGTTGGAACAATAATTGGAACACTAATTGGACTTGCAACACATTTAGATATAGCACTCACAGCGCAATTACTTCCGCTCACAGTTTGGATGTTAACTGTATTTCTAACGACCCAACTTATCGACAATGTTGTTTTCCAACCCCTTATTTACGGCAACAGTGTTAAAGCCCATCCGCTGGAAATTTTTATTGTACTTTTGATTGCTGGAAGTGTTGCCGGAATTCTTGGAATGCTGCTAGCAATTCCTAGCTATACAGTAATACGTGTTTTTGCAAAAGAATTTTTCAATAACTTTAGGGTTGTTCAAAAATTAACCGAAAAGATTTAAAAGGCTTGTATCCTTTTACATATATTTACAATAAATTTTACAAACAATGAGTAGGACAAAAGCGTTTAGAATCTCAATAATTGCAACTTTAATCGCATTCTCCGGATTAAATACGGCAAACGCACAAGGTGATGTTTTTTCAAATATCGAGGGTGATTCAATCTTTACCTGGAAACTAATTGAAGGAACTAATCCAGCATCACAATCTACCTTTAACTTCATTCCCAGAAGCAACATTACTGTTATTAGTTGGAATTTTGGCGATGGAGGCAGCTCAACACTGGCCAGTCCTACACATACATACACATACTCTAATTGGTCCGACAGTATAACAGTTACTCTTTCATACACCCTTGATGGAGCAAACTTAACACACACCCGAGAGTTGCCACTAAGTCCTGCTTTCTTCTGGGTTTTACCCGATGCAAGCATAGGTAGATTATCCACATTCAAACGAAGATTCATTAGTAACTTCCAACTACAAAACGAGAACACTGCAATTGGCAATTTGCATTTCGAGTGGACAATCGATGGCTCTCCTTTAGATGGAAATGCTTTTACGCCTGCAACTTTAGGGCAATGGCCTAATATATATTACACTTTCGAGACAGGAGGGGTTCATCAAATAAAACTTGTTGTGTACAACACTGCAAACACATCTAACACAGCAGAATTTACCCAAACAATATTTGTTAATCCCGATTTTACTGGAGTAAAGGAGAAATTAACTAATATTCCAAATGTTTTTACTCCCAACGGCGATGGTGTTAACGATGTTTTTTCAGTCCAAACTAGCGGTACTGCACGGTTTAATTTGCGAATACTATCGCGGTCTGGGGCATTACTCTACCAAAACGAATCGAATTTCATAACGTGGGATGGTCGTAACAGCCAAGGAAACGATTTACCCGAAGGAATATACTACTACATTATAGAGGATATTTCAGGGTTGTATGAGTCGGCCACAGGATTTGTTTACATATACAAAGGCAAGAAATAAGCTAATCTATCTTTTTCACAAATTTTAGATGCGAATTTATATAGCCCAAACGGTTATAAAATTCCTGTGCTCTTTTACGGAATACTTTTGTGGTTAATTCAATCTCCTCAAGCCCTAATTCCTTGGCAATTCTTTCGGCCTCTTGCATTAATGCAGTTCCAATTCCCAATGAACGATAATCATTAAAAACATTCAACTCCTGCAACTCGCAGGTTGGCTTTGTGTGGTGAAGTATACGCTGAACATGAATGCTCAAAAATCCAACCACGGCTTTATTGTACTCAGCAACCAAGTATACTACCTCAGTACTGCGGATATTTTTATTATATATTGATTTAAAAGACTCAAAATCCAATTTTGTATCTTCCAAATCGCATATTAATTCGTATACTACGCTTTGATCTGCAGGTTCTGCTGGCCGGATTACAATATCATTCATCATTAACTATTTTTCTCCAGTACTAAATAAGCTAATGGAATTTTACTTTTAATCACTTTAAGTTTGATTACCCGAAAACCCTGAGCGCTAAAATGCTGCTCATATTCAGCTACACTCCACTTATTCTCGGCCTTAAACCCCGAAAAACTCATAAAAAATGAAATAAACCTTGATTTAAAGTTTTCGCCGTGGCAGAATGTTGGGAGAATAATTTTCCCATCATCCTTAAGCACCCTTTTCATCTCCATTAGCGCAATGTTTGGCTCCTTAAGCAAATGCAGCAGGTTCGATGCAATTACTCTATCGAACTTACCATCCGCGAAGGGCAAATTATATGCATCGCAACAGGCAAAATTGATATTCTGCATACCTTTCTGACGCTGAACCTCCTTAGCAACCTCAATCATCTGTGCCGATAGGTCTACAGCATCAATATGGTTAACTAAATCAGAAATTTCGAATGCAATTAGTCCTGGACCTGTTGCTACCTCCAAAACAGAATCAACTCCTTCAACATCTAATTTAATTTGGCGGTAAAGTTCGGCATAAGCATCAGCAAGCGTTCTTGTAATAAATCCACTATAATGCTTTGCGAATTTATCCCATATCCATACCCCTTTATTTGAAACTTCCATACTTTATCAAATATTCTGCTTGTGAAAAATCTTATACAATTCAAACCATGTTATACTTGCAAAACCTGCAGCAGCACAAATGATTTGTTGCACAAATGTTACCTTTTCGAACTGGAATAAATCTAATAGGAACGGAACGTTCAAAATTAAAATCAAGAAAAGAATAGCGCCACCAACAACCCATCGTACAGCTTTATTGGGCGTAACCATAATTTTAAATATACTATTAGACCAAGAACGGTTCGATAGTATTACGGCTATATTTGATGCAATCAATGAAATAAATGTAAAGGTACGAATGGCCTTTTCTGAATATCCTAACTTGTAACCAATAAAGTAAACTAGTAACCCAATTACAAGTATTCCAACTCCCTGCATACAGCTCAGGAATATTTTCTTAGCACCAAAGAATGGCTCCTTTATATCTTTAGGTGGGCGAGTCATCACATTTTTCTCCTCAGGCTCAGCCTCAAAAATTATCGAACAAGCAGGGTCGATAATCAACTCTAAGAACACAATATGTACAGGCCAAAGAATCAATGGAAGGTCAGCAAAAAGCACAGGAATTAATGATAAACCAGCAATTGGCACGTGAATGGCAAAAATATAGCCAAGAGCCTTTTGAAGATTATCAAAAATTCTTCGTCCCATTTTTACAGCACCAACTATCGATGCAAAATTATCGTCCATAAGAACCAGCGATGAGGCTTCGCGAGCAACGTCGGTACCCTTTTCGCCCATTGCAATTCCAATGTTGGCAGCCTTTAATGCTGGAGCATCGTTTACACCATCGCCTGTCATTGCTACAATTTCGCCATTGCGCTTAAGCGCATTCACAATCTTGAGTTTCTGCTCAGGCACCACCCTTGCAAAAATATTCACATCCTTAATTCTCTCGGATAGTTCCTCCTCGGTCATCTGTTGTAATTCAGGCCCAGTAATGCATTTATCGGGATTATGTAGCCCAATATCTTTTCCAATATTCATGGCTGTTACAGGATAATCACCAGTAATCATAATTACCCGAATACCAGCACGATAACACTCTGCCACAGCCATTGGGACAGTTTCGCGAATAGGATCGGAAAGTCCAATTAGGCCAACAAACTCGAAGTCGAAATCGTGTTGAATTGGGGGCAAGTCTCCATTGCCAATTTCAGTTTTAGCAACACCCAAAACCCTCAGGCCTTCGGAGGCCATTTGAGCCACTGCTTTTTGATACTTCGAAAGAGTTTCCCCATTTAAATGGCATAGGTCGAAAATTGCCTCAGGCGCACCCTTTGCTGCAATTACTTTTTTATTGGTTCCTGTATTGGTAAACACCCTCGACATAGCGAGCAAATCCTTCGATAAAGGATACTCCTTCTCCATCACCCAATCTATATGAATATGCTCAGTGTTCAACAAGTACTCCTCGCCGATTCTTGTAATGGCGCTTTCCATTGGGTCGAATGGATTAACCTGACTGGCCAAAATACCATACTCAATAACTAAGTGGAACGGTTCTGGAAAATCCGTTTTAGATGATATGTCGATAAAACCATTGCCATTGTAAAGTTTGGTAATGGTCATTTTATTCTGAGTAAGCGTACCGGTTTTATCGGTACAAAGCACCGTTGCCGAGCCTAACGTTTCAATGGCGGCAGGCTTCCTAGTTAATACACTTTTTTTAGATATGCGCCAAGCGCCTAAAGCCAGAAAAACTGTTAAAACAACAGGGAACTCCTCTGGTAGCATAGCCATTGCAAGTGTTATACCTGCAAGGAATCCTTTTAGCAAATCGCCGCGAGTTAGGGTGAATACTACAATAACTAGGACACACAATGCAATTCCAATTATTGCAAGGCGCTTTACAAGCACTCCCATCTCTTTCTTAAGTTGGGTAGGCTCTTCCTCAACCGACTCTAACGCTTTTCCAATTTTACCAATCTCGGTATTTACGCCAATATGCTTTACTCTTGCAATACCATTACCCTGAATAATCATAGACCCTGAATAAACCCAAGGAATATCATCTCCACCGGGAATGAAATCCTTATCACCATCGTACCATTCCCTTTTTCTAACAGGAACCGATTCGCCTGTTAAAAGCGATTCGTCAGCCATCAAATTATTACAATCGAGCACTATTGCGTCAGCAGGGACTCTATCGCCCTCCTGTAGGATAATTATATCATCTGTAACAACCTCTTTCCCAGAAATACGAATTGTTTGACCATTACGGATTACAAGAGCTCTGGGACTAGCTAAATCTTTAAGGGCATCAAGAGCTTTTTCTGTTTTCTTCTCCTGATAGAACTCAATACCCATAATTACAAACACAAAACCAAGAAGCATTAGCCCTTCCTGAATATCACCAAGAATGAGGTACAATGTACCGCAGGCTACAAGTAGCAAAAACATTGGCTCCTTTACCACTCCAATGGCAATCTCCAAAACATTTTTTGGTTTAGATGAAGGTAATTCATTGAATCCTTCGGTGGCTTGCTTAGCTGCAACCTCTTGGTTGGTTAAACCAAAATACTTCTCAGTGTGCGATTTTTTTTCCATAATCCGCAAAATATGTTAGAATAATCTAACTAATTAGACAAAAAAATTATTTATTCGACAGAACTCTATTTAAAAGAACCACAAGTATTTCGCGCTCGGTTTTGCTAAGCCTTTTACTTACAGATTCGGCTATTTGTTTGTGAGCAAAATCGTGCATTTGATTTATCTTCTTACCCTTCTCGGTAAGGTGTAAATGAGAACTTCGCCTATCCTCGTCGGATTGTACTTTGTAAACATACTCCCTCTCAATCAACTTATCAATGGAAACTTTTACAGTTGGCTTAGTCAACTTCAAGGCTGTAGCTAACTCTGTGATGTTAGGGTTTTCAAGTTGATTGATGGTTTCCAAATAATTCATCTGGGTGAGGGTAAGTTCCGAAAGACCAAATTGCTCCTTGGACGATTCCTCAACCTGAGTCATCATATTGGATAACTTCGATATTATTTTTTCGAGTTCATTCACGCATCAAATATAGTTAGAATATACTAACAAATAAAAAATAACTACATTTTTTTAAAAAAATCGGGCGTATGCCACTAATCAAGGCTTTTGATAGTACTCAGTAATAGTTCTATAACACTATTGGCATTCTTGCTAAAAATTGACAGCACCTCCTCCCAGCTAACAGGCGGCTCATCCTCTTTCCAGCAATCGTAATCGGTGCTCATTGCAATTGCGGCATAAGGAATTTTCAACTCATTGGCTAAACTGGCCTCTGTAGCAATGGACATATTAATAACATCGGCTCCCCAACTCCTAAACATTCTGGATTCAGC
>WBUV01000189.1 GCA_008933525.1 Bacteroidales bacterium
TGTTTGATGGATTTAACTTTATCCGAACTGTACCCTGCAAAGCCCTGATTTTATAATCCTGTCCAAAGGAGTTCATCAGACTGAGCCCTATAAACGATACAACCAGCAAAATCAAATACCAAACCCTTGTAAATTTTCTTCTCATATATTTAGGTTATTATTTTGATTTTTTATGGTTTGAATTTTTAACCGGTGTCTTAAGCAAATTGTCAAGCAACTTTTTAAGCGCCTCAATCTCTTCCTCTCTTTTCTGAATGCTGCTCAGTATCTTCTCTTCTATCTCATTGTTCTCAGAAATTAGAGGATTAATATTTAAGTCCGACTTAGTTGAATTGATCTTTTTCATTGCCCATACTATTTTGTGCAATGTTACTACTCCATATTATGGTTGCGATTTTTTTTGCCCAATTGAAAGTTGAGCATTAAGAAATGATACCCAATAATTAGTTGAGCATATATAAAAAACACCTCTACTACACCCCTATCAGGGTGCAACAAATGTCAGATAATCAAATAAATAAGATTCAGCTATATCTCGAGAAGAAAATTTACCAGATTTACGTCCTGATTGGTTATACCAAGTTTCTTACGTAACCGATAGCGAGCATTCTCTAAACTATTTATACTCTGGCCAGTAATGGATGCAATATCCTTCGATGTCATATTTAAGCGTAAAAAAGCGGCCAACTTTATTTCAGAAGGGGTTAAATCGGGAAATTTAGCTTTAAGGTTTCGGTAAAAATCCTCGTGAACATTTTGGAACCGAATTTCAAATTCTTCCCACACCTCCTTATCGGTAATGGATTGTAAATCGAAGATAATCTTTTGAAGAGCCTGCCTGTTATCATCGCTTAATTTTGCTTTTAGGCTCAATAATCGCTGACTAATACCATCAATCAGCTCATTTTTTTGAAGCAAATACATAACGTTGGTGGTCAATTCTTTATTCTTAACCATCATTTCGCTTTCAAGTTTTTCCTTTTCCAACCTAATTCGCCTATTCCGACTTCTACTTAAAAAGAAGAGTAAACCTAAAATAGTCAGCCCCAGCAATAAACTGGATGATACAAGAATATACCTAAACCGAATTTTTTGCTGCCTAACCTCATTCTCCTTTTTTTCAATCTCAAACTTATACTGTAGCTGGAGTTTGGCAATCTCGCTATACTTTTTGTCATTCAGCAGGCTGTCGTTATACGTTTTATACTGCCTAAAAAACTCTAAGGATTTTTCATAATTCTTCATTTCAAAGTATATATCCGAAAGCATGTTTGCAGCATTCTGCATTACCAATATAGCCTTTGTTTCTTGGCTAATTTCCAAGGCTTTGTTTGCGTAATCAATGGCTTTCTCGAACTGCTTAGTATCCTTGTAGTATAACGATAAGAATATATAGGTTTTGGTTATGCCATATTTATCGTTGATTTTAATTCTAAATTCAAGTGATTCTTCCAAGTATTTGTAGGCAGAATTATAATCGTTCATTTCAATACCTAACTTTCCAAGGTTATTGCATATAGTCCCAAAAACCTCAACGTCAGTTCCTTTCGTTAAACGATAAGCTTTTAGGTAGTACTCTTTGGCCGAACGGTAATCCTTTTTAGTTTCGTAGATATTTCCTATGCTATTGTAAACAGTTGGATACTGATTGCTTGGCACTTTAGATTCCTTAGTGTTTGAATTTTTATCCATTATGGCCAATGCCTTAAAGTAATACTCCAAAGCATCATCGTACTGCTGAAGTCTATCCTTTAAAACGCCTAGATTATGGTAAATAGGGAATAGCAACGATTCATCGCCCAGTTCCTCTGCTATTCTTAGTGCTTCAATAAAATACTTTAGCGATTCATCGTAACTTCCTACAAAAATTAAATTACTAGCCAGCTGAGTATAAGAATTGGCAATTAATTTCTTATTCCCATTTTGCTTTGCAATTTCTAGGGTTTGTTTTGAGTATTCGAGGGCTTCGTAGAGGTTTGTTTTAATATGAATTGAAGTAAGTTCCCGTAGAATTTTTATTCTGTTAGTATCAATGGTTTCAACCTCAAGCCTAACCTTCAAGCTATCAATTTTGATTTTATCCTGAGCGTTGGCTAAATTTAATATGGAAAGAAATAGTATTAGGGCTCTTGTTTTCATTCACAAATTATTTATGCTCAAATATAACACTTTATAGAATTGACAATCAATATTCAC
This sequence comes from Bacteroidales bacterium, assembly GCA_008933525.1. Classification (GTDB taxonomy): domain Bacteria; phylum Bacteroidota; class Bacteroidia; order Bacteroidales; family Tenuifilaceae; genus SB25. Next base: position 2,197 of record WBUV01000189.1, read on the forward strand.
ATCATTTCCGTATTATTCAGTTAAATAGTAAATTAGCCGAATAAAATCAAACCCATGCTCACCAAAAATACTGTTAAAAGAATTACATCGCTTCATATTACAAAGTACCGCTACCAGTACGATACGTTTATTGCCGAAGGTCCAAAATTGGTTGATGAGATTTTGTACTCTAACCTCAACATTGTGGAACTTTACCACACCAAGGATTGGTATCATCCAAGGATGGAAAAAGTTAATGTTAGCACATTGATTACAAGCGATGAAATGAGGAGCATTAGTGCGCTTACAACACCATCGCATGTGCTAGCAGTTATTGAAATTCCTAAATACAATATAGCTGATATTGATCCACAAAACCAGCTTATTATTGCATTGGATACCATTCAGGATCCTGGCAACCTGGGTACAATAATCCGGTTGGCCGATTGGTTCGGAATTGACAGCATTCTTTGCTCTACCGACACGGTTGACATTTTCTCCCCCAAAGTAGTACAGGCCAGCATGGGTGCTATTACACGGGTTAAGGTATTTTACTGCCATTTAGCCTCGGAACTTACCAAAACAAAAGGTGATGCTCCAATTTATGGCACCTTTATGGAAGGTGAAAATATATACACCACCAACCTTAACTCCACTGGAATTATTATAATGGGAAACGAAGGGAAAGGAATTAGCCCAGAAATTGAAAAGTTGGTTACCCAAAAAATTCATATTCCGACCTTTGCCAAGGACAGATCAATTGTAGAATCGTTGAACGTGGCTATGGCAACGGCAATTATTTGCTCTGAGTTCAAAAGACGAAATTAAGAAATCACTTCTTTATAGAAATCAATTTTGCGCTTCCTTTACATAGTTTATTCATATATAAATCAACAGATAGCATTTCTTTACTCATCACCTTCACTTTCCAGTGAAAACTAAAAAGATAGTCGTAAACCTCTAAATCAGTCGAAGTGAAGAAGTGAATAAAGTCACCATCTACAATATATTTTCGAGCGTATGTTTCCTGCCTAACAAGAACATAAGTACTGTTTTCGTTGGGTTCGTAATGATGCCTTGTAGCTGATACAGAATCCCCTTCGAAAAACGAATAAACAATAGTATCCTTTTGAATTACATTATTACCTTCAGTAACGAACAGCAATGAGTGCTGAAAACTATAGTTCATCAGGATTGATTTATCAATAGTTGATTCATCCTTGGTGCAACCAATCAGAATAGTTATTCCAATAAGAAAAGAGAATTTGATTAGTTTTTTCATCGTTATCAATTTGTTAAGTTTTATTCACCAAAAAAACCTAATAGTAAAGCCAATACCCTTTAAAGTGGCCTTTCGAATTATATTCAATTGCAGGAAAAGGTAACTTTACGAAAGTCATACCCTTTAGAATAACCCTTAAAAGCTTTGAGTTTGTTTTAATTTTTGTCCAATCAATATCTAGTGATAAAAGATACTGCCTATAACGTTTCGCATAAGGAATATCCACACCGTTATAAGTTGTAATATTATCAAATTCTCCATACATTCCGTTAGCACCATATCCTGCTGAAATGCACAACCATTTAGGAATATTCCCGTGATGAAATATTTTATTAAACGGAACCGACAACCAATAGGTATGTCCATTATAATCTTTTAGTAACCTGTTAATTGTAGAATTCCCTAAATATCCATTAGATTTGCGGGAATAACTAGACTCCCAATAACTAAACTTATATTTTACAATTTGCTCTTTAAACAATAATTCCTGCCCAATGACAATTGCCGAGCCTAAAGCGTTCGCAGCCATATCGCCCCATGAAAAACCGTATCCTTCGTAAACTCCATCCATGATTTCGATTGGAGTTTGTAGAATTAGCCCAAGAGTTGCACCATAATAAAGGGCTTCATTCCGGGAGAAACCTGAACTTCTCATTAAGCTAAAACCAACATAGCTATAAACGTACGATCCAAAAGTATGGCCAAGCTTATCGACCTGTAAGTAACCCTTGTTATCATTGTAAAAGTGAAAAGCAACTCTATCTCGATCTTTATACCACGTTTTCCCAAGAATAAACAATGAACCAGCATAATAAGCAGAGGTTAAACCTACTGCTTTATAGAAAGTTTTACTATTATTATTTAGTGAATCGGGCTTAGCTGAAATAACCTGTGATTTCAGCTCTGGAGTGAAAATACAAAGAATAAATACAGAAAGTAACGGTAATATTATCTTCATTCTTAGCATTTTATCACTTTAGTTATACTTTTAAAGAAATTTTCCTTTTTCAATGTTTTTAATCAGTTCATTAATAAAACGAACCATATTAGCACCGTCAACAACATCGTGATCAATAAGAACTGTCATATTCATGATTTCTCTTACTACTATTTCATCATCAACCACTACTGGCTTTTTAATAACCGAACCTATACCAAAACAAACTGGATGTATTGAGATTGGAATAAACCAACCATTGATTTGCCTTATCATTCCAACCGAGGTAATTGCCACATTACCCATTTTGCCATACACTACCTTTGGAAATTTTAGGAGAAATCGCCAAAATGATCTTCGTATAAAAGAAGGGAGCCTATAATAAAGCCTTTCAATTCTTGATGATTTAGCTTGAAGAACAATATCCGATTCGGTTAAAACGACATTTTTTGAATCTACGATTTGTTTGTTGATTGATTCCACAGTCCTTTCAGCAACATTTTCAATTACTAACGGAATAGGTACTTTCTGTCCATCAATTTCTTTCTCAACCAAAAATGAAACATTAATTCTGTCGAAAATATACAGATGTCTCTTTCCCTTTAAAAATGCGGCAATCTCTTTATTATTGCTAATTGTTTGACATATAACCTTGATTAGCCAAGCAGTAAAGGAAACATCACCAGAATTGCGCTTTAACTCTTTTAACTTAAGTCTACTTTCAGTTACATCAATTTCGACTAAAGCGGAGATATGGTGTTTATGGCGTCCAATCTCTCCAATATCAATTGTTGCAATCCTTGACCTTGGAAATTCTTGTTTTATATAATCTGACATATTTCTACTTTAAATAACTCTCGAGTAAATTCAATACTTCTGGCATATTTTTCCGTCCAAATCCAATCCGTATGTGAGAGGTTCCATACTCAAAAAGTTCGGAGGGTAAAATCATAATCCCAGTATCCATCACAAGCCGCTCAGCGAACTCCATTGAACTTTCCTTAATGTTCAATTTGACAAATGCAGTTGAACCAGAAACTGGCTTTGGGAAATCGAATAGTTCAAAATTACGCTGATGAAACTGCTGAAAATTTGAGATGTTGTCTTTTATTTTGGCTAAGTTAGGTTCAACAAAACTCTCCATATGGTTCAATGCAATTGTCCCTAACACCTCGCTTGGAGCACTACTACATATTGAAAGGTAATCCTTAAACGATTCCACCCTCCTGAGAAGTTGTTTATTCTTCGATGTTAACCACCCCAGCCTGAGCCCTGCCAAGCCGAACGTTTTGGCTGTTCCCCATAAACTTATAGCATTCTCATACAAATCCGATGCTGAAGGCAGTGCGCTACAGCCGTGATTTAGGAAACGATACATCTCGTCTGAGAAAATTGCGATTCCGCGTTGTTGAGCCAATTCTATGATGTACTTGAACTCATCAACACTTGGGCTAAATCCCGTAGGATTGTGAGGGAAATTTACGATGATTAATTTGGTATTATCCTGAATCAAACTCTTCAAATCCGAAGGATTATAGTACCACCTCCCCTGCTCTATTTTAGGTTGCCAGTAAGAAATATTGCAACCAATATCCTTTGCCACTTGGTAAAGCGATTGATACATTGGAGCCATGCAAACAACGTGGTCGCCAGCGTTCAACAAAACATTCATCAGAATAAAGTTTGCCTCACCGGGGGATGCAACCAATATTTCATCCAACTGAATGGTTTCGTAATGTTGCTTTATTGCAACGCGCAAGAATTCACTGCCAACAGTTTCCGTATAGCCTAACTTCAAATTCTCCCAAAGTTGTTTTTCTGAATCTGAAGCCAATCCCAAAACATAATCCATACCATAACCATCGCAATCGGAACTGGAAAGAAGATATTTTGCTGTAAATTCATACTTGGCAAAGTAGCGCTCAACGGCAAAATCTTTTATTCTCATTAGAATATTTTTAATTGAATATTACAAACAAACTAAACACACTATCTATTAACCATTGCATAAAACTCTCGTAGTTCTTGCTTCCTTTCTTCGCTTATATTGTGCCACCGAATTCCTTGCACAGCGCCTTCAAT
>WBUV01000190.1 GCA_008933525.1 Bacteroidales bacterium
TTTTAGTATGGAACAAAAAAACTACAATCTTTCCTCAAACTTCCGGCTTCCCTCTTCCAACACAAAAATTACAACACAACAATAAACATGAAAAAATACATCGACAATAAAAACAACAACTACAACAAATTACTCAAACGCCCCTTTGAGGATAACTCTGAAATTAAGGTGCAGGTTTCGGAGATTTTGAGATTTGTTAAGCAGAATGGAGATTATGCGCTAAAGCAACTTTCGGAAAAGTTCGATAAATGCTCAATCTCCAAATTTGAAATAGCAAAGGAAGAACTAGTGCAATCGTCGGAAATGGTTTCGGATGGTCTAAAACAAGCCATAAGACAATCCTTTGTAAACATCGAGAAATTCCACAGAGCACAACTTCCAGCGGATATTGAACTGGAAACACAGCCCGGAGTTAAGTGTATTCTTAAATACAGACCATTAGAACGTGTTGGGCTTTACATTCCGGGAGGTACAGCACCTCTAATATCTACAGTTCTTATGCTTGGTGTTCCAGCAATTGTGGCCGAATGCAAGGAGTTGATAGTTTGTACTCCTCCGAATCCTAACCCCGCAATACTCTACGCATGTAATTTGATTGGAGCAAGAGTGTTTACAGTGGGCGGAGCACAAGCAATAGCTGCAATGGCCTATGGCACCGAAAGCATTCCAAAGGTTGATAAGATATTCGGCCCCGGCAACCGCTTTGTGACTGAGGCAAAAGTGCAAGTATCTGCCGAAGGAACTCCAATTGATATGCCTGCAGGGCCATCGGAGGTGCTAGTTATTGCCGATGAGACATCCAATCCAACATTCGTTGCTGCCGATTTGCTCTCGCAGGCAGAGCACGGAGTCGATAGTCAGGTGGTGGTTATTGGAACGTCGGAAGTTTTACTTGATAAAGTAATTGCAGAAGTTGAGAATCAACTTAAAACACTTCCACGTAAATCGATTGCCGAAAAATGCTTAGAAAATAGCATTGGCATTGTTGTTAACAGCATAGAAAGGGCTATTGAAATTAGCAATATCTATGCTCCTGAGCACTTAATTCTATCGTTCAATAAGGCCAACAACTATATCGATTCAATTACCAACGCCGGTTCTGTTTTTCTGGGGCAATACACCCCCGAATCGGCTGGCGACTATTCAAGCGGGACTAATCACACCCTGCCAACTAGCGGTTTTGCCCGAAATTGGAGTGGGGTTACTGTAAATTCATTTCTAAAAACTATTACCTATCAGGAAATAACAAAGAATGGATTATCGGAATTGAGCACAGCCATTACGACTCTGGCACGAGCAGAGGGATTGGAAGCACATGCAAGAGCCGTGGATGTTAGAACTGCCGATGGCATAACGCAAAGTAAAAGTCAAAAGGTAATTAGACTTCGTTCAAACATCGCTAATCTAAAACCCTACTCATCGGCTAGGAGCGAGTGCAATGCGCAAGGATTAACACTGCTCGATGCAAATGAAAATCCTGAGGTATTGCCCGGTATTCCTTTGGATTACAACCGCTACCCCGACCCTTTGCAAAAGGATATTAAAAAGCGTATTGCTACACTAAAGAATGTGGATGAAAATCAGATTTTTCTTGGTAATGGAAGCGATGAAGCGGTAGACCTATTAATCCGCTGTTTCTGCAATCCAAAAACCGATGCCATTGCAATATTCACTCCAACATACGGAATGTATGGCGTTTGCGCAGCAATTAACGATATAAAGGTAATGCAATATAGGCTTAAAGATGATTTTGCCATTAACGTTGATGAGTTCCTTAATTCCGTAACTTCCGATGTAAAGGTTGTTTTTATCTGCAATCCGAACAATCCCACAGGAAATACTCAGAATTTAAATGATATCATCAGAATTATTGAAGGGTTCGATGGAATTGTTGCGCTTGATGAGGCCTATATTGACTTTTGCGAGGATAAAACGCTTCTACCCTACCTCAATCAATATCCAAATCTGGTTATTCTACAAACCTTCTCAAAGGCTTGGGGATTGGCAGGTGCGCGACTTGGCTTAGCATTCGCATCAACAGAAATTATTGATGTTTTAAACAAAGTAAAATTCCCCTACAACGTTGGCAAACCATCGTTAACAGTGCTGGGTGATGCTCTAAAAAACTATCAAACTGTGAAGGAGAAAATATCAATCCTTATTGATGAACGAGAGTTTTTAGTTAAAGAGTTGAGCCAAATCCGCACCGTTGTTAAGGTTTACCAATCGGAATCGAACTTTCTACTTGTAAAAACTACCAATGCCGATTTAATCTACATTCAACTTTTAAACAACGGAATTGTGGTAAGAAATCGCTCTAAAGAGCCTGGATGTGATGGTTGTTTGAGGGTTACTGTGGGGAGTGAGGTGGAGAATAGAAGGTTAATTGATGTATTAAAATTGGTGACAAGTGACAAGTGACAAAAAACTAAAAATAATCACAATGGAAAAGATACTATTTATCGACCGCGATGGGACAATAATTAAGGAGCCAGCCGATTTTCAGGTTGATTGTTACACTAAACTTGAGTTTATGACCGGGGTATTTACTTGGCTTGGAAAAATTTGCAAGGAACTGAACTTTAGGTTGGTTATGGTTACTAATCAGGATGGACTTGGAACCAACTCATTTCCAGAGGGAACCTTTTGGGGGCCTCAAAACCTTATAATCAAAACACTTGAGGGCGAAGGGATTGTTTTCGACGAGATTCTTATAGACCGCTCGTTTGATTTCGAAAACAAACCAACACGTAAGCCTGGTATCGCAATGCTTGAGCATTACTTAAACAGCAATTTTGACATTGCAAACTCTTGGGTTATTGGCGATAGAGCCACCGATGTGCAACTGGCTAAAAACCTTGGCTGTAAGTCTATATTCATAGGTGATAATACAAATATAGATGCAACAGCCAATGCTAAAACGTGGGAGGAAATTTACCAAATCGTTAAACCTCAAAGAACCGCCAGCATTTCACGCAAAACTAACGAAACAGAGGTTAGTATCGATATCAACCTTAATGGAACGGGCAATTCATGCATCAACTCTGGCCTAAAGTTCCTCGACCATATGCTTGAGCAACTAGCTAAACACTCAGGTATCAACCTAACTATCGATTGTAAAGGCGATTTGGAGGTTGATGAGCACCACACAATGGAAGATATCGCCATTACACTTGGCGAGGCTCTAAAAGTGGCCATTGGCGATAAAAAAGGGATGAACCGTTATGGATTTTATCTACCAATGGATGAGAGTAACGCTTTAGTAACGCTTGATTTTAGTGGACGTTCATACCTTGTATGGAACACAGAGTTTAAGCGTGAACGCATTGGCGATGTTCCCACAGAGATGTTCAAGCACTTTTTTCATTCGTTGGCGTACAGCGCAGGATTAACGCTACACATTGATGCAAAGGGCGAGAATGAGCACCACAAGATTGAGGCAATATTCAAGGCTTTGGCCAAATCTATTGGAATGGCCATACAGCAATGCGGTAACCAACTGCCCTCTACAAAAGGGATATTATAGGTGATAGTTTTCTTAAGCAATTAAACAGATGAAAATAGGAATAATAAACTACGGTGCAGGAAATTTAGCCTCGGTAATAAACGCAATCGAAAAACTGGGCTACAAAACCGAAATTATTCAGCAATCTGAGCAAATAATTAATGTAGACAAAATAGTAATTCCTGGCGTTGGACACGCTGGCAGGGCAATGATGAATCTCAACGAATCGGGGCTTGCGAATGCCTTAAAATCGTCAAAGAAACCAACACTCGGAATCTGCTTAGGAATGCAATTAATGGGAAAATACAGCGATGAGGGTAACACCGAATGCTTGGGAGTTATGAATTTCAATGTAAATAAACTTGACATCAACCTAAAAATCCCACATATGGGATGGAATAGAATTGAAATTGCGCCAAACCCTTTGTTTACAGGTATTCCAAATAACACTTGGGTTTACTTTGTGCACAGTTACTACGTTGGTGAGAATAAAAACAGCATTGCGAAATGCAACTACGAAACAAGTATTTGCGCAGCGGTAAACCGAGGTAATTACTGGGGAGTGCAGTTTCACCCCGAAAAAAGCGGTGAATACGGAATTCAAATCATCAAAAACTTTATAGAACTATGCGAGTAATCCCTGCAATTGATTTAATTGATGGTAAATGCGTTAGGCTATGTCGGGGCGACTATAACCTAACCAAAATTTACTCCGATAATCCTGTAGAACAAGCCAAAATATTCGAGGATGCTGGTTTTACCAATCTTCACCTGGTTGATTTGGATGGTGCTAAAACTGGACAGCCCTGCAATACTGATGTACTCCGCAAAATTAGGACTTCAACAAAGTTGAGAATCGATTTTGGCGGAGGAATCAGAACATTACAATCGGCAAAGGATTCGTTTAATGCTGGTGCAAGTCAGATAAATATTGGTACTGCACTAATCACAAATCAAAGTTTTGCGGAGACTCTTGTTGCTGAGTTTGGATTTGAAACGATAATCGCTGCGCTCGATTGCTTTAATCTGGAGGTTAAAACGCACGGTTGGAGCAATGGCTCATCGCTAAATATCATCGATGTGATTAAAAGCCTACAATCTAAAGGAGTAGTGACTTTCGCAGTAACGGATATCAATCGCGATGGAATGCTTTCGGGGCCTGCCATATTGCTATATCAATCTATACTTCAGGAATTCCCAACAATCAATCTAATTGCTAGTGGTGGTGTAAGTTCAATGGAGGATATCGAGATGCTTAGTAAACTCAGAATTGATGGGGTGATTGTAGGCAAAGCCATTTACGAGAATAAGTTAAACCTTGAAAAACTAACCTAATGCTATCGAAACGAATAATTCCGTGCCTCGACGTTAAGAATGGACGAACAGTAAAGGGAGTCAACTTCAACAACCTTGCCGATGCTGGCGACCCTGTTGAGTTGGCCTACCGTTACTATACCCAGGGCGCCGACGAACTTGTACTGCTCGATATTTCAGCAACACTCGAAGGTCGTGAAACATTCGCCAAAGTAGTAGAGGACGTTGCAAGGGTAATTGCAATCCCCTTTACTGTTGGCGGAGGTATAAGAACAATCACCGAGGTTGATAAATTGCTAAAAGCAGGTGCCGATAAGGTATCGCTCAACACCGCTGCAATTCAGAATCCTGCGCTAATAAGTCAAATTGCAGAGATTTATGGCTCGCAATGCGTTGTGGTAGCCATTGATGCCGCACTAATAGAAGGCCGCTGGGTAGTGGTAAGTCACGCAGGGACACAAACAACAAACCTAAACCAACTAGAATGGGCTTTAAAAGCCCAAGAATTTGGTGCTGGAGAGATTCTGCTCACCTCCTACTCATCTGACGGAACACAGGCTGGCTTTGCAGTAGAATTAACTGCACAACTATCGTCAAACCTCAAAATCCCTGTGATTGCATCGGGTGGTGCAGGAACCAAGGATCACTTTTTAGAAGTATTCACCAACGGCAAAGCCGATGCAGCCCTTGCTGCTGGGGTATTCCACTTTGGAAAAATCGGAATTGGAGAACTCAAGAGGTATTTGACGAAAAGCGGTGTAGAATGTAGAAATTAGAATGTAAAATTTAGAATGATTAACGCAGAATTATAAGCCCCAAAGGGGCGCTAGCAATAGCCCCGAGTTTTAACTCGGGGTAAAATGCGAAGCATCAAGTAGCAATGCAAGTAACGGCAATTATTTGAAATGATAGTGACTATATGCATCGCAACGGATTGATTTTGGTATGAAACAGGAATTGGAAATGATGAATGCGAAACAATATTGCACCAACTCACCCCTGCCCTCTCTTCCTGAACGGAAGAGAGGGGGGGAAAGATGCTTATTGAGAAACTGGAATGTTATAAATTATCTCAGAATTTTCACTTCCTGCTTCCATCTTCCAACTAATAACACACAACAAATAACTTAATAAACAACAAACATGAAAACCTTAGACTTTGAAAAACTGAACGGATTAATCCCTGCCATTATGCAGGATGCATCCACCAACCGAGTTCTTATGCTGGGATTTATGAATCGCGAAGCACTCGAAAAAACAAGAAAAACAGGCTTTGCTACGTTTTACAGTCGTACACGACGTCAAATTTGGACAAAGGGTGAAACATCTGGAAATTACCTCAAGGTAATAGACATCAAACCCGATTGCGACGGCGATACGTTACTTGTAAAAGTTAGCCCCCAAGGGCCAGTGTGCCACACAGGTACCGATACCTGCTTTGAGGAGGCCAACACAATCAACATTCAATTCCTAGAACAACTGGAACAACTAATCAAGGAGCGCAAAAACACATCGACAAACGAAAGCTACACAGCCAAACTCTTGGCCGATGGGCCAAAACGCATTGCCAAGAAACTCGGCGAAGAGGCCGTAGAACTTGCCCTAGAAGCCGAAAATGGAACAAAAGACCGCTTCCTCGACGAAGC
>WBUV01000191.1 GCA_008933525.1 Bacteroidales bacterium
TAATAATGATTTTACGAACTTTCAAGTTAATTTACAAAAATATGTCTCAGATAAAATGAATTGTTGGATAGGAAGTTTATCCAATAATAAGAAAGTTGAATATGTGAAACAAACGTCTTGTAGTCAATTATCAAGAATATTCAATTTGTTTTTGATAATAATTCAATATTTAAAACAGTTTTTTAATCAAACTACCACACGATTAAATAGTGCATTAGCCTTAATTCCCGTCTTCAACAAACTTTAACTCTTACTTTTAAGGTTTAATCTTTACTTTTCTAGCGACCGATATAATAAAACTTCGACGATGGTATAGTAATTTCTCTAAAGTGAACTAGCGTAAAAGTGCTCGGTTATTATTCATTGTTTGTGAGGATACTGTTGAAATTGTCACTCCGAGTTTAGCGCGGAACTTCCTTGATAGTAAAATGTTTGATAAACTGTCTTTTAACCGTTTAATTCTTTCAGGCGACCAGGCATAGTTATATGGTTTAGATGAATAAGCGGTATTGATCCTTTATTTTTTGTTCACTTTCTTCAAAACTAATTAACTTTACGGTGCATCAATTGATTTTGACTATGAGTGAAGTTGATAAATACATAGCCACTTTTCCGGCAGAAGTACAGACCCTTTTACATCAAATACGCGGTGTGATAAAAGAAAAAGCCCCCAGTGCTACTGAAACTATAAAGTATGCAATGCCTACCTATGTTCTAAAAGAAAATCTAGTTCATTTTGCTGGCTATAAGAACCATATTGGGTTTTACCCAACCCCATCGGGTATTGAAACGTTTAAAAGTGAAATTGCCGAATACAAATGGTCAAAAGGTGCTGTGCAGTTTCCTATAGACAAACCTTTACCACTCAATTTGATTGGAAGGATTGTAGAGTTTAGGGTAAAAGAGGTGATAGCTAAAAACAAATAATTGTTATTAATAATGAGCATCAAGAAACCTTCTGATAGGATATTGCTATTAATCATATCATTTATCAGTGTAATTTTTCAACTCAGTTTTTACAGTTTGTTCGAGTTTCATCGCGATGAACTGCTTTACTTCTCACTAGGACAACACTTGGCATTGGGATACCATTCTGTACCTCCATTCATCGGCATTTTGGCATTTGTATCAACAAAACTTTTTGGGTACACGCTATTTGCGGCGAAGTTCTTCCCTGCGCTTGCGGGGGGTATACTTATCTATCTTAGCGGAATAATTGCAAAAGAGTTAAAGGGTGGGTTATATGCTCAAACCCTTACCGCAATCTCATTACTTGTTTCGCTGCTTTTTATCAGAGTATTTGGTTTATTCCAACCGGTTGTTTTCGATATTCTGTTCTGGACATTGGCCATTTATCTCTTTATCCGATATCTGAATTCAAATCAACCTAAATACATACTGCTTTTTGGAGTTGCTATTGGTATTGGGTTTTTAAACAAATACAATATCTTATTCCTAGTTATTTCACTTTTCACAGCAGTTATTTTCACCCAACACCGAAAGATTTACACATTAAAACATCTTTACTTTGCAGCCCTAGTTGCATTTGCAATAGTATTTCCAAATATTGTTTGGCAAATAGCTCACGGATTCCCTGTTATTAGTCACATGGCAGAACTACGCGACTCGCAACTTGTAAATATGAATCCCGCAACTTTCCTTACGGAACAATTGCTTATGGTTATTCCTTCGACCATAATTGCTATACCTGCAATTATTTTTCTTTTAATATCAAAAACCATGAAAGATTATCGGGTGCTTGGATACTATGCTGTTGCGGTTTTATTAATTTTTCTGCTTTTAGATGGTAAAACATACTATACTGCAGGTATTTATCCGATGCTGATTGCAAGTGGAGCGGTGGTTTTCGAAAGAACTTTTAAAAAATTTTACTCAAGAATAATCTTTATTGCAATTCTACTTGTGCTTGGATATATTAACCTGCCAATGGGGAAACCAATTTATAAACCAGAGAAATTAGTTGCATATTTTGATAACGTTGAAAAAGCAACAGGAAATGACGCTATTAGGCGTGATGAGGATAACAACTACAATAAGTTACCACAGGATTATTCCGATATGCTCGGCTGGGAAGAACTTACCAGCATTACAAACAAGGCTTGGCAAATGGTGCAAAATAAGAATAGTTCAATTATTTATGCTGAAAACTATGGGCAAGCAGGAGCTATTTGTGTTATTGGGAAAAGATACAATCTGCCTAAAGCATTAAGTTTTAGCGATAACTTTAAGTTTTGGCTTCCAAAATCGTTTTCAACTGAAATAACTGAGGTTATATACATTAACGATGAAATAGGAGAAGATGTACAAGAACTCTTTACGGACATTCAAAAAGTCGGGGAAATCAGCAACCCTTTGGCTCGTGAGTATGGTACTACAGTGTACCTATGCCAAAATCCAAAAAGAAGTTTTAATAAGTTTTGGGAAGAAGTAATTAAAAGCCGAGAATAGAAAAATTATGAAAATACTAGCGCTAGAAAAAGAAATTGACGGAGTTGATTGGAGTAAACTTGACGAAGTCTTAAAGCAGGAGGCACTTCAAGTGTATCAACTCCAAAAACAGGGAATAGTTAGAGAGATTTACTTCAACCAGAATCATTGTGCTGTAATTATTCTTGAGTGCGAAAGCGCAACAGTGGCAAAAAACACTTTAAATGAGTTACCTCTAGTAAAAAATAGGTTGATTGAATTCGAAATAATGGAGTTAACCCCATACAATGGTTTTGACAGAATTATTGAAAAATAATTTTTACAATGACAAAATTATCCGATGATTTAATAAATCAAATTGAACAATATTTGCTCAAATGTTGGAGTTTAAAAACAAGCAGCAAGTGGACTCTGGAGAATCCTTACAAAGGGCAATGCGGTGTTACTGCACTTGTAATTAACGATTTGTTTGGTGGCAACATACTGAAAACAGAAGTTGAAGGACAATGGCACTTCTACAACAGAATTGACGGCGAACGTTATGATTTCACTAGCAAACAGTTTAACTCCGACATCGACTACCAAGATATTGAATCGAATAGGGAAGAGGCGTTTGCAGATACTAATGAATTTCAGTATTCAACATTGAAAACCACAATGATGCAAGAATATAAAAATGCCCCAGTTTAACTTCTGGGGCATTTCTAATTGGTTTTTCTACTTAACTTGCTCCAGCAACACCTCCACAGCCTTTTCCAACTGTTGATCGCGGCCTGTTGCAATTACCGAAGGTTCATTCTTTATTACATAATCAGGAACGGCTTCTAGATTTTCCATCCACAGGCCATTCATCTCCTTTGAGCTAACTGGAACCATTCCCCAGCGGGTTTCGCCATCTTGCAGTAGTTCCCAGCCGGCAAAACTACAAGTGCCAGGCACAGGCATTCCTATCATTTTACCAATTCCAAGTTGTTGGTAACCACAGGCAAAGCAACTTGCATCGCTATAATTGGCCTCGCCAACAAGGGCTACAGTAGGCTTAGTCCAACGGAAAGTAGGCTCGGAACCTAAAACTCTAGTATCGGTTTGGTATTCAATATATTTTTTACCTGTAAAAAACATTGCCAAATCGGACACAAGGTCGCCACCACCGTTAAAACGTGTATCAACAATAATACCTTTACGATTGTGATATTTACCCATCATTTCGCTATAAGTGTCGCGGTAAGGACCATCGCCCATTCCCTCAACATGAACATAACCAAGCTGTCCGTTGCTTAACTTTTCAACTTCGGCCTGATTTTTCTTAACCCAACGCTTATATAGTAAATCGCTCTCCTCATAGGCAGATATTGGCTTAACAGTGTACTGCTTCGAGGAGTTTGTTGCAGGGTCGAAAACATCAATAAGTGTAAATTTACCAACCTTGCGGTTTAGGTACTGAGCATAATCAGAGTTTGCAGCTATGGTTTCGCCATCAATCTTCTGGATTACCATTCCTGGCTTAATATCAATTTTAGCCTTATCTAGAGGACCTCCTAGCAATATCTCTGAAATTTTTATTCCATCGCCTGTGTAAGAGTAATCGGCAAATACACCAAGCGATGCGGTTTGATCGCCATCGCTAGTTCTGAAACTGTAGCGAGCGCCTGAGTGGGAGCCATTCAACTCGCCCAGCATTTCTGATAGCATCTCGGCGAATTCAAAACCATTATCAATATAGGGTAAGTATTTCTCGTAGTGTTGGGTTAACTCTTTCCAGTTAATTCCGTGATACTGTTTTGTGTAGAATCCTTTTTCGGTTCGGAGCGCAACATGATCGAACATTGCTTTTCGCTCTGCATATCTATCAACCTTAATTTCGCTATTAATTTTAACAGATTCTCGCTTACCCTTATCTATATCAAGCTTGATGATTTTACCATCTGCAAGTAAGAATAGGTTTTTCATATCCTTATCCCACTCAAAGGAGCCTGATCTAATATCCAGATCCATTTCCATTTTGGCCTCTTTAGTTCGAAGCTTAATACTCCATAAGTTGTAGCCCTTTTCGAAACTTGCCAAATAGTATAGTGTTTCACCATCCTTTGATAGTGTAGCATCGGCTATTGATGATGAGTTGATAGTGAACTTGGTAAATCGCTCGTTCAGGTTTTCCCAATCAAACTTTAAAGTACTGTCTTTTTTGGGTTCATCGGCTTTTTTCTTTTTATCCTTGGGTTTTTCGTCCTCTTTCTTCTTGGCTGAATCTTTTGCTTCCTTTTCCTTTTCTTCTATAGATTTTAAGAGAGCAAACTCATCCTTGCTTAACTTAAACCTATCCCAAGCCTCACGGGTAAAGAACATGCTGTAAACATCGGACTGGCGCTCGCCACTGTTAGCGTAACTGCGCAAACCCTCGCGGGTTGATGCCCAAATCATCTGTTTTCCTCCATTCACCCACTTTGGACGATAATCCTCGTGTCCGTTTTGGGTTAGATTGACATAAGGCGATTTTCCATCGGCAGCAACTAAAATCACCTCACCGTTGGACATCACAGGCGAATAATCCACCAACAACCATTTACTATCGGGACTCCAAGTAAAATACTGACCGCCATCGCTCATATAGTAAAGCTCATTGGAGGTTAGGATCGTTCTGATTTGTTTTGATTCCAGATTGTAAATCTTGAGATTGGTTCTATTCTCTATAAATGCAAGGTCCTTACCATCGGGCGAGAACTCAGGTTGAGTGTTCTCGTTGTCGTTATCAATTAAAAGTTCCTCTTTAATTAAAGTTGATGCAAAGAAATACGGTTCCTCCGAACGCACTTTTGTGGATTTGTATATTTGCCAACGGCCAATGCGCTCACTAGCATAAACAACCGATTTTCCATCGGGTGCAAACGTTACAAATTTTTCCTGCTCAGGGGTATTAGTTATACGCTTTGTAAAACTTCCCTCAACCGACGATACAAAAACCTCACCTCGCGCTATAAAGGCAACCTCCTTACCGTCGGGTGAAACGGCCATTTCACGAACATTTCCGTTAATAGAAATTAGCTGCTCTGGGTTCTGCTTACTTTCGCCTTTTATAGTGATTTCAACCTTTTTAGGGGTAGAGCCTTCGACAAGAGTATAAACTTCGCCATCAAAACCATAGCAAAGCGTTTGATTTTGACTCATGCTAAGAAAACGAACGGGATGCTTCTCGTATTTTGTGATTTGCTGTTTTTGAGTTGGATTGTTTAGCGATAGCTTATAAACATTAAAACTTCCGCTCTCCTCGCTTAAATAGTAAACGCTCGAATTATTATCGGCAAGAATTGGACTTCGATCCTCACCTTTGAAAGAGGTTATTTGAGTGTGTCTACCAGATTGAAAATCGTAAGTCCAAACATCACGGGCAATTGATGATTGATGGTGCTTGCGCCACTCGTTTTCGCCACCCTTCTTATCGTGATATATTAAATACTGGCCATTTGTGGAGAATTTAACAGCCTCAGCAGGAGTGGTCAGTACAAGTTCAACTTTGCCACCGTTAGATGGAACCGAGTAAAGTTCCGGCTGTGAACCAGTTGGATACTGCCTATGTGTTACTAAATCTTGTCGACTAGCGCCAAAAAGTACGTTTTTACCATCAACGCTAAAAGTGAATGGTAATTCGTCGGCCGAATGGTATGTTAAACGCTTGGGTTCTCCACCTGAAGCATCAAACACGAAAATATCAAAATTGCCAAATCGGTTCGATGCAAATGCAATTTGCTTGCCATCGTTACTCCAAACAGGCATATAGTCGTAAGCAGAGTGGAACGTTAAAGGTGTTGCAACGCCACCATCACTTGCCACAAGGTAAATATCGCCCTTATAGGTAAATGCAATTTGCTTACCATCTGGCGATATTGCTGGGTAGCGTAACCATTTTGGATTATTTTGTGCGGGTGCCAAAAGGTTAATTGCGCACAAAATACAGATTGTGATTAAATTTTTCATTTTATTGGTTTTGAATTCTACAAATATATTGTACTTAAAC
>WBUV01000192.1 GCA_008933525.1 Bacteroidales bacterium
TTCGTAAATTGTACTTAGGTCAAAACTTTGAGTTGAGAAAATAATTAAATATTTTTTTGCTAAGGAGATTGCAAATTTAAAAAATCCAATTTATCTTTGCACCTCGATTTTGCGGATGTGGCGTAATTGGTAGCCGCGCCAGACTTAGGATCTGGTGTCGTGAGACGTGGGGGTTCGAGTCCCTTCATCCGCACAAAACCCGGTTTAAACCGGGTTTTTGTTTTTTAACAAGTTAAACCTCTTCTTTTGCATACTGTCTATTCTCTAGAGTCGGAAATCTTGAATCTGAAATAATGACAAAGAAAATATTTGCTATCGCCAGAGCAATTCAGCCTAACATTAGGTTGTTTTTTTCTCGTCTTTACAAGTGCACGAAAGAAGCGATGCCCAAAGCACTTAAAACAGCCATTTGGATTCTGAAAATTACTCTTCCTGTTTCTTTGGCTGTTAGCATCCTCAATTACTATGGGTTAATCCAACTTGTAACTCAGCACCTAACGCCTGCGTTCAATCTTATTGGACTTAGAGGCGAAGCCGCATTGCCATTCGTTACAGGTATTTTACTTAATATCTACTCAGTTATTGCAGTTCTCTCACAGTTAAGCCTCGATTTACGGGAAATAACCATAATTGCAGTGATGAGCTTAATTGCTCATAACCTGATTATTGAAACAACCATTCAGAGTAAAACCGGCTCCAAGGCTTGGCATATGATTGCATTGAGGGTGGGTGCTGCGTTTGGCGCAGCAGCCATTCTAAACTTGGTGTTGCCCGATATGAGCCAGAAAGTATCATTATTATCGAATTCCCATGCCGCATCTACTTTGTGGGAGTTGCTTCATGGTTGGGTATTTTCATCGTTTAGGTTGATACTGAAAATTATTATCCTTGTTTCACTTTTAATGATACTTCAAAAGATCCTTCAGGAGTTTAAACTCATTGAATTACTGACAAAACCACTTAGCCCAATGCTTAAATTTATGGGATTGCCTCAATCAACAACATTTCTTTGGATTGTAGCGAACTCGTTAGGTTTGGCCTATGGTTCTGCAGTTATGATGGACGAAGTGAAAGAGGGTAGAATTACGAAGAAAGATGCCGATTTGCTAAACTATCATATTGCAATATCGCATTCTAACCTAGAGGACTTACTACTCTTTGCAGCAATTGGCGTTTCTATCTTTTGGATGCTTGTCCCCCGGTTAATCATTGCCATTGTGGTGGTTTGGGGCCGAAGGTTCTTTGTGAACCGAGAATAGTGAGCACCTCACTATTTATCAATTGATATTAACAATCTGCTTCGCTAAATTTTCAAATTAGTAACTTTATCGCATAAAAATTTATTGCGATGGTTCAATATTTAGAGTTGCTAGACCATATACTAAAGAACGGGGTTGAAAAAACTGATAGAACAGGAACAGGAACAATCAGTGTGTTTGGGCATCAAATGCGTTTCGACCTTGAAAAGGGTTTTCCTTTGCTTACCACCAAGAAACTTCATCTAAAATCAATCATATACGAGCTTCTTTGGTTCCTGAATGGCGAAACCAATGTAAAGTCGCTTAACGTCAATGGCGTTACAATATGGGACGAGTGGGCAAAACCCGATGGTGAGTTAGGGCCAATTTACGGCTATCAGTGGCGCTCGTGGCCAGCTGCTGACGGTAAGCATATCGACCAAATTACCCAGGTTGTAAACTCGTTAACCAAATCGCCCGATTCGCGCCGACACTTGGTTTGTGCTTGGAACGTTGGTGATATCGATAAAATGGCACTACCGCCTTGCCATGTGCTTTTCCAATTCTATGTAGCCAACGGCAAATTATCGTGCCAGTTATATCAGCGCAGTGCAGATGTTTTCCTCGGAGTACCCTTCAACATAGCATCGTATGCATTGCTTACAATGATGATGGCGCAAGTTTGCGGACTTAAACCAGGTGAGTTTGTTCACACTTTGGGCGATACACACATCTATTTAAACCATATTGAGCAGGTTAAACTTCAGCTAACCAGAGAGCCTCGACCACTTCCAAAAATGATTATAAATCCAGATGTTAAATCGATATTCGACTTTAAATTTGAGGATTTTAAACTGGAGGGCTACGATCCGCATCCTCATATTAAGGGCGCTATTGCGGTGTAGTTTGGTTGTTTATTGTTGTCATTTCGAACGAAGTGAGAAATCTCTCCTTAAATCCAAAATAGATACTTCGCTTCGCTCAGCATGACAAGGAATCTAAAAAAATGATAAAATGAAACATCCATGATAATAACCTTAACACACACAAATATGACTATCTCCCATGGATGTTCCATCTGTACCTTTAAAAACAAAAAATAGACAGATGAATATATCAATAATAGTTGCAGTAGCTGAGAATTGGGTGATTGGTGGAAACAACCAGTTACTATGGCATATATCAGAAGATTTAAAGCGCTTTAAGGCGCTAACATCAGGACATAGCATTATTATGGGTCGCAAAACCTTCGAGAGTATTGGCAGGCCGCTTCCAAATAGACGAAATATTGTAATTTCACATAATCCAGATTTAAAAATTGAAGGTTGCGTTATTGTAAACTCACTTAACGAGGCGCTGGAAATAACAAAGGATGAAAGCGAGATTTTTGTTGTTGGTGGGGGTGAGTTGTACCGTCAAGCTTTGCCGTTGGCAAATAAGCTTTACCTTACAACAGTTCACAAGAATTTTGAAGGCGATACCACTTTCCCTACTATCAATTTCAAAGAGTGGAATTTGGTTCTTGAGCAAAAAGGAAACCCAACCGCTGATGGGTTGGGCTATACTTTTTTGGATTACGTTCGTAAGTAGTTAAGCTGCTTTTAACCGTTTAAGGTTCGATTTCTCCAATTTTTCGTGAGCATACTCCGAGGTTACCACCATTTCTTTATGCTCGCCAGTTGGAAGTTCAAACATCGCATCAATCATAATTGCTTCGCAAATTGAGCGCAAACCACGTGCACCTAACTTAAATTCCACAGCCTTATCAACGATGTAGTCAAGCACATCATCCTCAAACTTTAGGTGAATACTATCATAATCGAACAGTTTGATGTACTGCTTGATAATGGCATTCTTTGGCTCAGTAAGAATATCGCGCAAAGCGTGTTTATCCAAAGGATTTAAGTAGGTAATTACTGGCAAACGACCAATAATCTCTGGAATTAATCCGAAAGCACGCATATCTTGTGGAGAAATGTACTGCAAAAGGTTATCTTTATCAATTACCTCACGGGTTTTGCTTGCACCGTAGCCAACAATAGTTGTGTTTAAGCGTTGAGCAATTTTCTTTTGAATACCCTCAAATGCTCCGCCGCAAATAAACAGAATGTTTTTTGTATCAACCGCAATCATCTTTTGCTCTGGGTGTTTACGTCCGCCTTGCGGTGGGACATTAACAACTGAACCCTCGAGCAGTTTAAGCATTGCCTGCTGAACGCCTTCACCAGAAACATCGCGTGTAATGGAAGGATTATCGCCTTTACGGGCAATTTTATCAATCTCATCTATAAACACAATGCCTTTCTCCGCGGCTTCTACGTTATAGTCTGCAGCCTGTAGCAATCTTGTTAAAATGCTCTCCACATCCTCGCCTACATAACCAGCTTCGGTAAGTACCGTTGCATCAACAATGGTAAAAGGAACGTGAAGCATTCGTGCAATAGTGCGAGCTAATAGGGTTTTTCCGGTTCCAGTTTCGCCAACCAAAAGGATGTTCGATTTTTCAATCTCCACATCGTCACCCTTATCGGTTTGTAAAAGCCTTTTATAGTGGTTGTAAACAGCCACCGATAAGTATTTTTTTGCCTCATCCTGACCAATTACGTACTGGTCGAGGAACTTTTTAATCTCAATGGGTTTAAGGAGTTTGCTCTGCTGCAACTTAAAATCGCCCTTCTTCTTGAGTTCTTCCTTAACAATCAGGTTGGCCTGCTCAGCACATAAATCGCAGATAAAACCATCCATCCCTGAAATAAGAAGTTTAACCTCTTTCCTATCGCGTCCGCAGAACGAACATTTATCGGTGTTTTTCATCTTTATAGATACTTAATATACCGCTGCAAAGTTAATATAAATTATCGGGGTTTAAGAATTAAACCGAAAACTCAATTTAGTCAACGTTTTATAGTCAATTTTGTTTAAAAGAAAAGCGCCCGAAGGCGCTTTATCATTATTGTTAGTTTTTTACTCTTTTTTTGCACGTTGTAAAATCTCATCTATCATACCGTACTCAAGGGCTTCCTGTGCAGTCATCCAGTAATCACGGTCAGAGTCCTTACGGATGCGCTCAATTGGGTTGCCTGAGTGTTTCGCTACAATATCGTACAACTCATCGCGCAACTTTAATATTTCGCGGGTTGTAATTTCGATATCCGATGCTTGTCCCTCGGCGCCACCCATTGGCTGATGAATCATTACGCGTGAGTGAGGCAGTGCTGTACGTTTGCCTTTTTCGCCAGCAGTTAAGAGAACTGCAGCCATTGATGCAGCCATACCGGTGCAGATTGTTGCAACATCGGAGCTGATGTACTGCATTGTGTCGTAAATACCCAAACCAGCGTAAACTGAACCACCAGGAGAGTTCAAGTAAATTTGAATATCCTTTGATGGGTCGGTCGATTCAAGGAAAAGCAATT
This sequence comes from Bacteroidales bacterium, assembly GCA_008933525.1. Lineage (GTDB taxonomy): Bacteria > Bacteroidota > Bacteroidia > Bacteroidales > Tenuifilaceae > SB25. The sequence goes on from WBUV01000192.1 coordinate 4,655, forward strand.
GTGCTTGAATAATGTTGGCCACATCGTCGTTAATTGGTACGCCAAGGAAAATAATTCTATCCATCATAAGACGCGAGAATACGTCCATTGTTGCAATGTTTAGTTGACGTTCCTCAATAATTGTTGGTGAAATGTAGCTGCTGTGTACCGACTTAAATTGATGCATCGATAAGCTGCTGATACCACGATGCTTTAGGGCGTATTTTTCAAATTCTGTCATAGCTATATGTTTTAATTATTTATTCTGTTTTTTGATAACGCAATATAGCAAGTAATTGTTGATTTTGTAGATTTTATACTCAGATTGTTGGGTCAAATCAAAATCTAATGTATGTAATTTTCGTCAAATAACCAATTTGAATGGGCAAACAAAAACCGGCAAAATTTCTTCTGCCGGTTCTCTTTATTCATTCTTTTTATTCTGACTTCTTAATTCTGAAGTTTGTTGAATTCATCAACGGTAACCTCTTTGGTATCGAGGGTTACATTCTCCTTGAACCAATCAACAACCTTTTTGTCAAGCAAACGCTCGTGAATTTTCTTAACTTCTTCTCTGTTCTTTAGGATATCGTTAGCATAGCGAGCGATGTACTCCTCAGGTAGGAATGTCATACCGTAAGAAGCAAATTGGCTACGAGCGTAACCCATTGCAAATTCGCGCATCTCCTCCTCGGTTACGGCAAATTTTTGCTCCTCGGCAACTTTGTTGCTAACCAACTGCCATTTCAAATCTTTCTCAAATAATGGGAATTCAGACTCAATTTGCTCGCGGGTGAATTTACCCTCGTTAATTGCAACTAACCAACGAATTAAAAATTCCTTTGGAAGTTCAATTTTTAGCTTATCGAGCATTTTATCCTTGATATCGATAGCAAAACGAGCATCGCCCTCAAGTTTTAGGTTGCGCTCAATTTCCTCGTCAATTTTCTTATTGAACTCCTCCTCCGATGTTACAACACCTTCGCCGTAAACCTTATCGAACAACTCCTGATTTAACTCAGCAGCAACAAAGGCCATAGTCTCGGTAATGGTTAACTGGAATAGAGGTTGAACTCCATCAAGCTCCTCTTTTTTGATGTGTAGTAATGCGGCTCTATCGGCTGGATTTGGAAATGCCTTGAAAGTGTCCAGAACAACAACATCGCCAACCTTAACGCCAATAAGTTTCTTGCGCTCAACCTCATCGGCAACTAGAGCCACAGAAATTGAGGCACCCTCAACGGTAACGCCATTCTCGCGTGGCGACTCATCCTCGTTTAGTTCGGAAAGAGTTGCTTTAACAAGACCTTTATCGTCGGTTTTCTTAACTGGCTCGTACTTTCCGTTACGCTGGCGGTGGCTATCGGCAAAGTTCTTTCTAATTTCATCGTTAGCAAGGATTGTATAGTAAGGGAATTTGTCCTTTTTGCCGAATTTTAAATCGAACTCAGGAGCAATGCCTAAATCCCAAGCAAGTTCGAAACTTTCCTCGATATCCCAGTTGATTTTAGATTGATTCTCGCTTGGAAGTGGCTCACCAAGAGTTCTGATTTTATTCTCCTGAATAAAATCGAAAAGTTTATCGCTAGCCATTCTGGATACTTCCTCAACCAAAATATACTTGTAGTACATTTTGTGGATTAATGACTCAGGAGCCATTCCAGGGCGGAATCCTTTAATAACAGCTTTTTTGCGTTGCTCTTTTAGGGCTTTACTAACCTTCTCGGCGTAATCGGCCTTCTCAATACTAACGCGCACTGTGGTGTTTAGTGCATCGATATC
>WBUV01000193.1 GCA_008933525.1 Bacteroidales bacterium
ATTCAAACCACTTAAAAGATTGCCAATGGTTTGACCCCAACGGATTTGTCCTTCAACAATATTAAATGAATCGACAGGTATTCCATACTCTAGGATTGGTGCTGGAGTCTCAATAACCTCAGGCTCCTTATTTGAAGTGTTCACTCCGCTTGTCCCTGTAAATAAATCAACTGCAATAATAGAAAGTGCAACAATAACCAAAATCAACAAAACCTTACGAATCATCCTATTAATATTAAAAAGTAATTACAAAAATTTGTCCCAAAACTAACAAAAAGATGACATGGGATGACAACTATAAGAAAATAAAGTTTGAAATGAGCTTGATTTGACTTTGTTTAAGGAACCAGGAGGAGTATTATTAACATTTTTAGGTAGTTTTGCAGAAAATAATTCGAAATGAGTAGCAAAAAAAACAAGACTGAACTTTACGAACTGGGTGAGTTCCAATTGATAGATAGGTTGACAGAATCGTTTAAACCAAAAAACGCATCTACTGCTTTTGGTATTGGCGATGACTGTGCAGTTATATCGCCTAAAGGGAAAAAAATGGTTGTAACCACAGACCTACTTCTGGAGGGGATTCATTTTGACCTAACATATTTCCCCCTAAAACACCTTGGTTATAAGTCGGTTATTGTTAACATAAGCGATGTGTATGCAATGAATGCCACACCTACTCAAATAACAGTATCGCTCGGTATATCGAAAAGGTTTTGCGTGGAGGATTTGGAGGATCTCTATGCCGGCATAAAACTAGCATGCGATAGGTATGGAGTTGATTTGGTTGGCGGCGATACCTCCTCGTCGTTCACAGGACTTACAATAAGCATAACTGCAATTGGCGAGGTTAATGAATCCGACATTGTTTACCGGAGCGGTGCACAAGTAAACGATTTGATTTGTGTTACGGGAAACCTTGGAGCAGCCTATATGGGATTGCAACTGCTGGAACGCGAAAAAAGGGTTTTCGAGAGTAACAGTACAGCAAAACCTGAATTAAAAGAGTATGAGTATATTCTTGAGCGAATACTCAAGCCAGAAGCTCGAAAAAACTTTATTGAAGAATTAAAGGAAAAGGGTATAAAACCCACCTCGATGATAGATATATCGGACGGTTTATCTTCAGAGCTCCTTCATATTTGTAAGAATTCTGAAAAGGGCTGTAGAATTTACATTGAGAAAATTCCTATTGATGAACAAACCTCACAAATGGCGGAAGAGTTAGGCATTGAGCCTACAGTTGCAGCATTAAATGGTGGAGAGGATTACGAACTTCTTTTCACTGTTCCTATATCGACACTTGAAACCATTACACAAATGAAAGGGGTTTCAATTATTGGTCATATTACAGAGCAATCAACAGGGGCGTATCTGGTAACACAGTCGAACGATGAAATTAAGCTTACCGCTCAAGGCTGGAATTCGTTAAAGAAAGAATAGGCAATAAAAGAAAAACCCGCCTAAGCGGGTTTTCTACTATTCGTTAATTGTTCCTTTGTACTGTTCTGGTGTGAGTAACTCGTTAAGTTCAGCAGGATTTGAAACTTTAACTTTAATCATCCAACCATCGCCGTAAGGATCTTTGTTAACCACATCGGGTTGCTCAGTAATTTTTGGGTTAACCTCAAGAACCTCGCCTGCAACTGGCATAAACATATCCGATACAGTTTTAACAGCCTCGATTGTACCAAAAACTTCCTCTTTAGCAAGAGTTTCACCAACGGTTTCAATCTCAATAAAAACGATATCGCCTAGTTGAGATTGAGCAAAGTCGGTAACGCCAATTGTAGCCACATCACCTTCAACTTTAATCCACTCGTGATCTTTAGTGTACTTTAGATTTGATGGAACGTTCATTGTTATAATCTTTTATCAGTTAATATTTTAGTTTGGTATTGATTTTCAAAAGTACTCATTTTTAGAATTGGTATTGTAACATCGCAGCTATTTTTATTTTTTATTCATGTGTTATTGAGCAATAATATCTACTTAACCAGCTCAAAGCGAACGCTAAATCCAAAACTTGAGTTAGTTGTTCTAAAGGTTTTTGAAACTTTTGGAGCATTAACAACCCTGTCGAAGAAGACCCGAATAGTTACCTGCTCGTTAATACGATAATCGGCCGATGTTTTAATAGTGTTTACAAATTGCCCAGCAATAGTCTCATTGGTCTCCTCCACTATTTTCCGAAGAACTGTTGTGTTGTTTCGAAGCGAGAGATCTACAGTAATCCTCAAGTCACTTTTTAGCGCTTTTTTATCGCCACTTTCCGATTCAAAAAACAAGGGAACATTCTCGAAACGGTAACCCGCACCTATGATATACTCACTGCCAAATATCTCCGTTAACTGAGTGTTAGCAAAACTCATGGCCAAAGAGCGAGTTGTTTTAACCTCGATACGTGTAGTTAAATTATTTTGCCAGCCTATGTCCATTCCAATTAATGGCCAAAACTGCTCATTAATGGAAACATTGGTTATTTCGCGCTGGGGTACAAAGTCGTTGTTAATATTGCGAACGTAACTAAACCCATCGTCATCTTCGGTGTATGTTAGGTTGGTTGCATACGAACCAATTGTATATAGCGATCGATAACCATGAGTAAGCGTAAATGTCTTAAAGTAGTTTTTAAATGGCTTGATCTTGGCTAATCCATCGTAAGTCAATTGCCAGTTTGGCATTGGAATAACTGGGAAATCTCGTAACGAAACCTTTTCGGGAGATGTATTGGTGTATGCCGATAGGAACGAAAGTCGAAGCACATCCTGCGATAATGGACCATAGCCTTCGGGAAATCCAGTTAAGGGATCGATCGTTGTTGGATCGTAACCCTGCGAAGGATTTGCTACTCTATTTGCACTTAAACGTTGGGCTATTTTAAATCGGTTACTGGTCATTCTAAAAAAGGCCTTCGAGTTATCGGCTCTTTTTTTACCTTCGAACGCTGTACCCAAGGATATTACGCTTATACTGAAATTTCCGTTTGTAATGGGGCTAAGGTTGGTGTAAGTTCCATCCTCCAGGGCCCTAAGAGTAACATTTCGATTACGCGAATAAATTCTATTGGCAGTAAAATCTATTTTAAACCCTGGCACAGGTTCAATTGTACTCCTAAAGTTCAAATTCTCGGTATGGGTGAATACAGTTGGGGTGTTAAAACTAGTATCGCGTGTTAACCAACCATTATCGGCGGCTTTCCACGGGAAATTTGGATCTTGCCAACCAGCTACAAACTCCCATCCTGGTGCGGTAAGTCCTCCAAGGTTATCGGTACCTAAAATCTTTGTTCCTGGCTTATATCCTGGAAGTAAAGTACCATTTGTTTCGGTGTAAGATAGCGATACACTTTTAACACTCATCATTAACCTCAAGGTCCCCTCTACAGCAAACTTAAATGGATTCATAGTTTCAGGAACTTTACCCTCAACCAAAACCCGACAATTCTTCAACTCTTGTTCGGATTTGATGGTTATTCGTTTATCTGTTTTGGTCTCCATCTGCACCTTTACTTCCTTGCCTTTCTCATCGTAAACTTTAACGGTAACCTTATCGGCCTTAAGATTGTGTGTAATGGACTTGGCAATATTAGGTCGTAAATTAACGCCCTCCTGCTCGTACTTAACTGTTTTGGTTTTAGGTGCAGCACCGCGAGCTCTCTGGTCGAATTTTTGATTAATTCGTTTTAAGTATCCGACCTTATTGAACAGATTTGTTATGTTAACCTGTCCGTTTAGCTGCATTGTATTGGCGTTCTGAATTTTGTTCCCAGGGTCAAAAATAGATGTATCGGCCATAACCGCTCCAGCTTCCCAACGATAGATTCCTGAATAACGTGCCGTTACCGATGTCCAATCGAGGAATGGAATCTTACTTAAAGGCAGTGTATATGTTAGGTTAAATTGATGGTTATACATCGTATTGCGCCCCATTTTTACAATGTTCGACCAAACAGAATCCTTCCAATGCTCGTAGCTTCGAGGGTCTCTATTTCTATCGACCATTCCATCGGGTTCATCAATCCGCGCAGTATTACTTGCAGTAAAATCAAACTTAAGGGCCTGAGTAAAATCCCAATTTATGGAGTAGTTCCTATTCCACTGAAAATCCTTAGAATAAGTGGGGGCCAAAATCTCGTTAGGATTGCGGATATTCCTAAACTGCTGTTCAAAGTAGTTCCGGTTTAAATCCGTACGGAATGATATTTGCGATGGTAAAAGCGAAAAGTTAAAATCTTTAATTATTCGTAAATATCTAGAATTAAAGAGTTTTGTTTTTTGAAAGGGTGAAATAAACTTGCTCTGTCTATTAAAATTATAGGTTAGCGCTCCTCGAACAGCACGCTGTATTTTATGGTTTGTATTTATATTGCGCGAATACAATTCACTGAATGAGTAACTTACCGAAAAGTTCGAAATATTCCAGAAGCGTGGCTTATCAACTTGTTTATCGATTTTGACATTAGTAAAATTGATGCTTCTCCGGCGAGTATAATCCTGAGCAATCCTTTTGATTGAATCTCTATCGGATGAAGTGGCATTACGCAGAGCTTCGCGCATTTTAACATCCGGATCGAGTGGGTTGTACTGAGGATTAGAGATTGATTCGCTAAATCCTGCATACAAAGGAACTCTTATATTAAGCTTTTCGGGGAAAAACTTACCCAGTTCAATAGATGAGCTTACATCGTACTCGTAATGATTTACGGTGCTTCGCTCGTTTACTTTTTTCTCAATCGAACCAAAACCTGGAGTATAGGTACTACCAGCGAGAGTAACCGAGCCTAAATCGGCGAGTTTTGCCGATAGTCGAGCATTTGCAGCCCAGCCGCCCTGATCGTTGAAGTTTGTCAAGCGGAACTCGTTAAACCATGCAATTACAGATTTTGGTAGTCCATCGTCGCCAGTGTTTGTTGCCTGAGCAGGATTTCTCACACCAATCATTATCACTTTAACATTGCTCAAGTTGGGGTTACCCGTAACCTTTATCTTTTTAGATCCAACCAATTTTTCGTAAACCGTATTCAATGTTATCCTGGAGCCAGGTTTATTCATCGCATCATTTCGAGCAATTTTTAGGTCAACTAAATCCTCAAGTGTAATATTGATAAGGTTTTCGCGAGGCCAAACAATTTCTCTATCGGCTTCGCTATTGTTATTATAAAACCTTTCTCTATGAGGAGTTAGGTAAAGGGGTACTTCGTACTCGTAGTAGTTATTCGTATAGTCGGTTCCAAGCCTTATAAAGGCAGTAACCTCCTCATCTTTTAGCTGAAAACCATCGATCATTTCAGCGTGAACATCCATTTTCAGGTGCTTGTACTGCCTGATATCAACATTTACATTTTTAAAAGCAGCGCGAGCATCGCCATCGGCAAGGTTTTCAATTTTGAACTCCATCGATTGCTCATTCAACTCTGTTAATTGGGGTTGGCTAGGATCCACCACCCTATCGACTCCCGGAGGCAAAACATAGTTTACAGGTGTACGCTTATTGTTCTCCTCAATATTTACAGCCGATATTGCAAATGTGCTTGTAGGTAAATCGGCCGAGGGCATTCCTTCCTGTCCTTCAATTAATGCATAGTTATACTTACGCCACTCGCCACGCACAAGCTCAAGAGTTGCAAATCGGAGTATCAGTGTATCGGTAAATCCTTTCAAATACATACGCATAAATCGAATGGACTTAAAATCGTCGATTGGACCAACTATCCTCTCATACTCCGATACAGGAACCTTAAACTGGTACCATTTAACCGGAATATTGTTGGGCTTATCCTTTTCGCCGGTAATAACATTGGTAATGTAATTACTACCAACCTGCATGTCGCTAGGTCGCAACGAGATTCGATATTGATAGTAAGCCTCGTTCTCGTTCATGGTAATATCGGACCCAAACTCCTCCACATCGGGAGTTGAATAACTTTGGCTTGAGGTTGTTGATGTTGCAACTGGTGAGTTGTTCTCTGTGTTGTTGAAATACTTATACCGATCAAGAATAGTAGCCCGTTTCTGATCAAACTCATTGGCTAGGTAATACTTAAAATCATCGCTCGAAGGGTCGTTTTCAACCCTGCTTATTAACTCATCGTTGCTAACTCGGCCTCTTACCTCGTTTACAAATGTTTGGAAGAACGAAAGTTCGTCGGGTATACCATCGCCATCCAAATCTGATCCACCTAAACCGTCGAGACCTATATCCTGATATTTTCTCTTTCCCTCGTCGTTATCGAAACCAACTGGAAGATACTGTTTGGTTGGAATTCGACCCCAAGCCGTTGTGTCGAGTTTCTCCATTTCAGGTGTAGTTGGCAATCCACTCTCAAACGATTTGCGTCCATCCTTTAAAACATCCTCCGAAATATTACCTAGGTTTATATAGAAATCGCCACCTTGTGCAAG
>WBUV01000194.1 GCA_008933525.1 Bacteroidales bacterium
GTTTTAACAACCATATAACCGCCAAGGAGCATCAATTTATCGTGAAGTTCGCCAGCTGTTTCGTTTTCGCCAATTTCAACCTCAAGTTGGTCAATTATATTGCCTGTGTCAATTTCCTTGTCTAGGAGAAATGTTGTTAGTCCAGTTTTCTTCTCGCCATTAATTACGGCCCAGTTTATGGGCGCAGCACCTCTGTACTGTGGCAGTAACGATGCGTGTAAGTTGAATGAGCCTAGTTTTGGTAAACTCCAGACAGTTTCGGGTAGCATCCTGAAAGCAACTACAACTGCTATGTCAGGGTTCAACTCTTTGAGTTGATTAACAAACTCCTCGTTTCGGAGTTTTTCGGGTTGAAGAACCAATAATCCTTTCTCCTCGGCAAATTGTTTTACGGGCGACGATTGTACTTTCTGTCCACGTCCAACAGGCTTATCGGGAACAGTTACAACAGCAACCACATTATAGCCAGCATCAACTATTGCCTTTAATGGTTCAACGGCAAAGTCTGGAGTACCCATATAAACTATTCGAGGCGAGATCATTGCGGGAGTTGAGTTGATTTAGTTATTATTAGGTGATTAAGTAATTAAGAGAATAGGTGAAAGACTAAATAAGTTGTTATCGACCTATTTTCTCATTCTCTTATTAACTTATTATCTAAAATATTGCTCTACTTTTGCTTGAAAAGATTGATGTGCCCCATCTTTTCGTGCTTGGTTTTTAGGTAGAATTCGTTGAATGGATTTGGCGGAATAACCAAAGGTATATTTTCCGTGATTTTTATCCCGTAACCTTCAAGACCCTTCATTTTCTTTGGGTTGTTGGTTATTAGCCTCATGTTGCAAACGCCAACTTCGCGCAGAATACTTGCACCAACTCCATAATCGCGCTCATCGTCTTGGAAGCCAAGTTCAATGTTTGCTTCAACGGTATCGCGGCCTTCTTCCTGTAGTTTGTAAGCATGAATCTTGTTGAAAAGACCTATTCCACGTCCTTCTTGGTTCAGGTAAACCAAAACTCCTTTACCAGCATTATCAATTAAACGCATAGCCTCGTGAAGTTGAGGGCCACAGTCGCAGCGGAACGATCCAAAAATATCGCCAGTTACACACGAGGAATGAACGCGTACTAGGATTGGTTCGTCCTTTTCCCATTCTCCTTTTATAAGAGCAACATGTTCTAATCCGTTCGATTTTTGGCGGAATGGAATTAACTTGAAATCGCCAAATTCAGTTGGTAGCGATACTTGCACACCTTTTTCAATAATACTTTCGGAGCGAAGTAGATATGCGATTAAGTCTTTTATCGAAATAATTTTTAGGTTGAATTTTTCGGCAATAACCAAAAGTTGAGGTAAACGAGCCATAGTGCCATCGTCGTTCATAATCTCAACTAAAACTGCGCCGGGAGTAAGCCCTGCCAAGCGAGTCAGGTCAACTCCAGCTTCGGTGTGCCCTGGCCGACGAAGTACCCCTTTGTCTTTAGCTCTTAAAGGGAAAATATGTCCGGGTCGCGCTAAATCCTCTGGTTTGGTTTTTTTATCAACTAGAGCTTTTATTGTTTTTGCTCTATCGGATGCCGAAATTCCTGTTGTGCATCCATGTCCAAGTAAATCAACAGAAACGGTAAAGGCTGTATGGTGTAACGCGGTATTTTTGCCAACCATCAACTCAAGCTCTAATTCATCGCAACGTTTTTCGGGTAACGATGTACAAATCAATCCACGTCCATGAATTGCCATAAAGTTGATTATTTCTGGAGTAATTCGATCCGCAGCGGCAATAAAGTCACCTTCGTTCTCTCTGTCTTCGTCGTCAACAACTATAATTACCCTACCATTTTGGAGTTCAACTAAAGCCTCGTCGATGGTATTTAGTTTTATAGGCTTGTTATTATCTATGCTCATGGTTTTTTTGTGAATTGCTTGTGATAATTTTCTGCAAAAATAGCTTATTGAATTGATATTTTCCCCCAACTTTTATCATGTTTCCCTTTTTGCTTTCTCCCATTTATGGTTATGCCTATTTGTAATATAGCGGAGTAGGCCTTTGTATTCCGATATTTGTGTAGATATAAAATAGTATGGGAGGAAGAAAATATGGTTACTTATCCGAAAATTTTTAAGAACAATACCAGCGAAAGCCATTCCGTAAATAATAACCGAAACCAAAAGAGTAAAAATGTAAACTTTATTATCAACACTAAGCACAATAATTATATTGATAATGGGAAGTAGAAGTATAGCAAAAGGAACAACTAACCATCGTAAAACTTTGTGCGATAAATATTTGAATGTTAATGTAGGTTTTATGAAGGGATTAAGCAACTCTGTTTTAGTAAAAAGGGTTTGAAATCCACCCGATGCAATTCTAATTTTTCGTTTTTGTTCCTCGTCAAAGTTTAATGATCCATACTCGCTGGCTATGGCTTTGTCGGCATATTTTACTGTAAAGCCGCTTAGGGCTATTTGTGTTGATACTTCAAAGTCGTCCAGAATAGTGTTTGCGGGGATTTTCTTAAACAATGCGGTTTTAATAGCGTACAGTTCACCTGCGGCGCTTAATGTCGATCCTGTTTCAGATTCAAGTTTCTTGATAAACGATTCATACTTCCAGTAAATTCCTTCGCCTGTAGAACTTGCGGCACTATTTTGTTGAATAAGTATTTGTTTCTCACCGGCAACGCATCCTACGTTATGGTTTTGGAACGGCTTAACTAATTCGATAAGTGCATTAGGTGTTAGCAAGGTATTAGCATCCGAGAAAACTGTGATTGGAGTTTCAACATGCTCCATGGCATGGTTTATCGCCATGGCTTTTCCTAGTCTTTCGGCAAAATGTAATACTTTAATGTTCGAGTAACTTGCGAGTAATTCGGGGGTACCATCGGTGGAACCATCGGTTACCCAAATTTGCTTTATTTTGTTCTGCGGATAGTTTAACGACAGTATATTTTGGATTTTTTGATCCACAAAACTCTTTTCGTTGTATGCTGCAATAGCAATTGTTACATCAGGTAATTCGATGGTTTCGGGGCTTAAGCGTTTGCGGTGGATTAGTTTTTTTATAAAAGACAAAAAAAAGAGTAGCAGCGGGTAGCCTATATAGCAGTAAATAATTAGCGACAGTAAAATCCAGAATATAAAAATTGAAACCATTATCCGAGGTTTTTGTAAAACTCAGTTAGTTTTATTGCTAAGTTTTTGGCATCGTAGTGTTCGGTGGCAAATTCTTGAGCATTTAATGCAATTCTATTGGTAATTTCCTCGGAATTAATGAGATTACATACCGATATGGCAAAAACTTCTGGAGAATCGGCAATAAGTAAATGCTCGTTATGGGTTGCATCTATGCCTTTAACTGCAATACTAGTGGCCACGATGGCTCTGTTAAGGAACATTCCTTCAATAATTTTCACCCTAATGCCGCTACCCGATAGTAATGGTACTATCATTATTTTGCATTTGCTGAGGAATTCAGCCGAATCGGCTACTTGTCCATGGAAAATTATATTTCTTTCTACCATTAAACGTTCGGCCAGCTCCTCGGAGGCGTTTCGACCAGCAATATGGAATTCTATATTTGGAATTTCGGATTGAATTCTGGGCCATACCCAGTCTATAAACCAGAACAAGCCCTCTGTATTAGGTAGCCAGTCTAGTGCCCCAATGTAGCAGATATTAGGGCATTCTTGGGGTTCAATCTCGTATTTCTTTTTATTTGGGAAGTAACCGGCAGGAATACAAATTGATGGTTTGTTAAAATCGTTGTTCCTGAACCACTCCAGGTCAGGATTGCTTATGGCAATAAGCGCATCAACTTTTTTGTAGATCTTCTTTTCAACAGTGGCTAGCCTTTTAGCGAGAATTCTGAAATACAACTTTTTAAATTTGTTCTCCTCGTCGCGGGCCAAGTTACCCCAGATATGGTGCTCAACATTGTGTGCTCGCAACACAACAGGCCCATTAAAAACTTTTCGAATGGAGTTTATGTAGGGTGTAAGGTAAAGTCCTTCGAGTTGTATTAGATCGAATTCTTTTTCCTGAATCGATCTGCGAAGAAGTTTTTTGAAGTTTGAATTGATGTATCGTACAATATTATAAGGTTGTCGGCTTAAAAAAATGTTAAGTACATTCCTTATAATGCTATTCGAAAGGCTAATGTGGTGGATTTGAAAGTTGATTAAGGCATGAATTTCTGGAGGTATTCGTTCTATTGAGCCCGGATGCTTGGGTGTGCTTAAAGTGATAACAGAAACCTGATTTCCGGCCTTTGCTAATCCTAAGCACATATTCAGTGTTGCCAGAGCACCTCCATCAATTGGAGGGTATGGAGGTTTATGTGCAACAACAAGTATTTTCATGAATTATTCCACAATTTATTAAAACAAGGGTTAAGATAAGGTGAATATTTTATTTATTGACCCTTTTTCTTTAGTTTCGATTTAAGTGAAATAAGTTTTTTGGCTGCTTCTATGTAAAAGTCGGCGTTCATAATTGCAGAGTCGTTTGTGGCTTTATACGAAAGGAATATTCCTAACGGTAAAAGGATGAACGACGATACCCACATTCCCATAGCAGGGTCCCACATCAGCTCGCGGGCAAATTTCTCTCCCGAAATGGTTATGATGTAATAAACAATAAAGAACAGAACCGAAATAACGACTGGCATTCCAAGTCCTCCTTTACGAATTATAGCGCCTAGTGGAGCTCCAATAAAGAAGAATACAAAGCAAGCAAAGGAGAGGGTGAATTTTCTGTTCCATTCAATCTGGTGTCGTGCAATGTACTTTTTCTTATGGAAAAACTCCTCCTTGGTCGATGTTATGTAACTTTTCGACGATCGGGCGTAATCCAACGCTCGCTGCACGGCAATTTGCTGTTGACTTTTTGGTAGTGCAGTGTAAAGTGAGTCGATATTTATTTTATAGGTAGGCTCAACGGGTGTGTTGCGAATATACCAGTTAGGGTTTCGCATTAAGCTGTTCTTCGAAATGTTCGTTGAGAATGCTTGCGACTGTATGTCGAGTGCAGCGGATAACGAGTCCTTTGTTGCGCTAAGTTGCGAAAGGTTAAGCACTTGGTAGCTATCCTTGAAAAAACTCTCGTCGGCGCGTTGCAATCCAAAACCCCTTAGTTCGAAAACGATAACCTGTTTTTCGAATTTTTGTTTCTGGGCAGGTAATTTACCCGTTGTAGTTTTCCGAGATCCTTTGCTCTCCGCTACTTCCTTATAGGTGTAACCACTAAAGAGTGTTGCTACCATAAACTTCTGGTCCGATGTGGGTTTCATATAGCCGGAGTCGGCATAGGTTACAGAGTTATTTCCTACATCGGTGCTGTGGTCGTATATCAACACCCGTTTCAGAAGGCTGGTTTTTGGATCTTTGTCGGCAACTTTAATGCTGTAGCCCTCAATCAAATTTGTGAATACACCCTCTTTAATTATAAGTTCTGGTTTTTGTTGCTTTACGGAGTAGAGCAGAGTCGATATTTTTAAATTGGTATAGGGCAAAATGTTGTTCGAGAAGAAAAATGCTCCAACACTAATGAATATGGTAACAAATATTAGGGGAACCATAATTCTGGGAAGCGATATTCCTGCCGATTTCATGGCCAGTAGCTCGTTGTTTTCGCCTAGGTTTCCAAGGGTCATAAGCGAAGCAAGCAGCGTTGCTAATGGAAGAGCCATTGGGACAAGTCCTGCCGATGCGTAAATCAGGAGTTCAACAATAACATTCCATTCAAGTCCTTTACCTACTAAATCGTCGATGTACTTCCACAGGAACTGCATTAGAAGTATAAACATGGCAATGAAAAAGGTCATTACCAGCGGGCCTAGGTAGGATTTTAATACAAATCGATGAAGTGTTTTCACGAAATCAAATTAATTGGAAAAATACATAGGCAAATGTAATGGTTTTTCCAATAAGTGAAAGCCGATTTGGCACAAAGGTTAAGCTCCGATAACTCTTTTTAACTCGCTAATTTGATGATTCCACAGCGAGATGGTTTCCTCGGCGTCGTCCTCATTATCAATTTCCTCGGTAACTATGAGAGAAAGCTCACCTGTTATATCATCCTTTAAAAGTTTAAAGGTGAAGTGGGTTGAGTCATCAGAATCTATCCAGCGAAATTTGACGAATTTATTTTCCTTGCGCTCTATTAACTCTGCTTCACGGGTTGTATCGTCCCAAATAAATGTAAAGACATTTCCACGAAGGTTTACATCGTCGGCGAACCATTCCGATAAGCCGTGAGGGGTACATAACCGCTGGAAAATAATGTTGGCAGATGAATTCACCGTGTATTCCAGCTCAACTTTGTTCGCTACTTTTACATCTACGTTCATGGTTATGATTTTTAATAAAAATTAATCTTTAATGCAATAT
>WBUV01000195.1 GCA_008933525.1 Bacteroidales bacterium
CCTTACAATAGGGGTTGCCTTATACGACTACTCACCTAAAGTTACCATATTCATTCAAGCATTAACCAAAATTTATATGGTTATTGCTGCGCTTCTAGTTGTAAACTCTTTTTTGGATACTGTTAACGAGATTTACCAAGGCTTACCCTACGCTAAAAGTCGCCCAATTAAAGGATACTTACAGGTTATTAAAATTATACTTTACACCTTTGGTGCAATTGTTATCATAGGAATAATCATCAACAAAAATCCCAGTTCAATATTGGTTGGACTTGGTGCATCCACAGCAATTTTGATGTTAGTTTTCAAGGATACCATAACAGGGTTAGTTGCATCAATCCAGCTCTCAGCTAACGATATGCTTAAGATTGGTGATTGGATTGAAATGCCATCACGAAACCTCGATGGAACAGTAAAAGATATCAGCCTTACTACAGTTAAGGTTCAAAACTTCGACAATACAATTACTACAATTCCACCATTCGCATTAATTAACGAGAGTTTCAAAAACTGGAGAGGAATGGAGGAGTCTGATGGTCGCAGAATAAAACGATCTATTTACATCGATATTAAAACTGTTCAGTTCTGCACACCTCAAATGCTTGAGAAATTTTCAAAAATCGAAAACATTAAAGATTACGTTGAAGAGATCAGAAAAAATCTCACCAACAACCAATCTGATTCTGTTGCTCTACTGAACTCAGGTACACAAACAAACCTTAATGTTTACCGTCAATGGGTAGAATCATACTTAAAATCACACAAAATGTTGAATAAGGATTTAACAATCCTTGTAAGATTGCTTCAACCTGTAGAGTATGGTATACCTATGGAGATATACTGCTTTGCTAATGATAAAGGTTTGATTACTTACGAAAGGGTTCAATCAGAAATCTTGGACCACGTAATGGCTGCGCTACCAATATTCGATCTAAAAACTTTCCAACGAATGTCAAGCGATGATATTAGAGCAATTGCAAAAGGATAAATTGATATAATTCTAATAGAAGACAAAAGTTCCAGTCGAAAGATTGGAATTTTTTTTTACCTTGGTTCAATAAACATCACATTATTTCTAAGTTTAGGCATAAACTTTTAATATCGATATTCAAGGTTTATTTTTGTTAGTTTTCAAACCATATTTACTCTATTCTTCGTAAATTAGTACAACATATTAAAAAGATATGAACAATCACGAATCATTTATGGATGAAGCCATTAACCTTGCAATCAAAGGTGTTTTGGCTAATGAGGGTGGGCCTTTTGGTGCAATCGTTGTAAAGGATGGTAAAATTGTTGGACGAGGGAACAATCACGTAACCTCAACCAACGATCCTACAGCGCATGCCGAAGTAATGGCTATCAGGGATGCTTGCAAAAATTTAAATACTTTTCAACTTAATGGCTGCGTCCTATACACATCGTGTGAACCCTGCCCCATGTGCTTTGGAGCAATATACTGGGCTCGATTCGACGCTGTGTATTTTTCGGGAAACAAACATATGGCATCGTACCACGGTTTCGATGATGGTTTTATCTACGATGAAATCAATCTCAGCTTCGACCGTCGTCGTATTCCATTTATTCAGGTTAACCCTGAAAAAGGTATTTTACCTTTCCGTGAATGGGACAATAAGGCAAGCAGGATTGATTACTAACCATTAGTAATTGTTAACTTATCAGTCATGCTGAACTTGTTTAAGCATCTCAAAGTGAGACCCTGAAACAAGTTCAGGGTGACAATACATAAAGATGTCGCAACACTTTTATTAATTCGAATCGATGAAGACCTCCAGTAAATCGAAAAATGTAGCGTTGGTACTGTCGAGTGGTGGAGCTAGAGGGCTTGCACACATTGGGGTTATTGACGAATTGCAAACAAGAGGTTATAACATTACCTCTATAGCAGGCTCATCCATGGGAGCCTTGGTTGGAGGGTTACTTGCTGCAGGAAAACTTAATGATTTCAGAGATTGGGTTATTACCCTGAATAAGAAAGATGTTCTCTCTCTAATAGATTTTACGCTCACCACAAAGGGATTTGTAAAAGGCGAAAAAGTCTTTGAACGTATGAGTAAGTTAAATCTTATCCCTGAAATCAACATTGAAGATTTGCTAATACCCTACGCGGCTGTAGCGGTAGATGTTTTAAACAACAAAGAGTGCATTTTTCAATCGGGTAGTTTGTTGAAAGCCATACGCGCCTCTATTTCGATTCCCAGCGTATTTACTCCGGTCACACTCAATAATGGACTGCTTGTTGATGGTGGAGTATTAAACCCATTGCCCCTAAAGCACGTTAAAAGGAATAATGGCGATTTGCTTGTGGCTGTAGATTTGAATTCGCTCAACGCCTACGAAAAGCCAAAACTAACAAAGAAAAAAACTCAAACCGAAAATCATAACGAACGGCTTGCCGCACTGGTTCAGAAATGGGATGAACTTTTTGGACATACCCAAAATGACAAATCAAAGGAAAAGAAAAAAACAACTCAACAAAGCATAGGTTATTTCGATGTTTTAATGCGCTCAGTGCTACTAATGCAATCGAAACTAACGGCCTATTCGATGGAAATTACACCACCCGATTTACTAATTCCAATATCTAAGGATTCGTCTACTGTATTTGAGTTCTACAAAGCAGAAGAACTTATTGCCTATGGCAAAGAGATGTGTTCTAAAGCCCTTGATGCAAAAGGGTTATAAACCTCGTTGGCGTAAAGTCTCGTACATAATAATTCCTGCGGATACAGAAACATTGAGCGATTCAATTTTTCCCATTAAAGGAATTTTCACCAATTCGTCGGAAAGTTTCTTAACATCATAGCTAATACCTTTATCCTCAGCACCCATAACTATTGCAATTGAGCCAGTAAGGTTGGTTTCGTAGATATTTTTTTCTGCTTTTTCGGTTGCCGAAAAAACCTTCACACCATTCTCCTTAAGTAAGGGAATAGTCATTTTTAAACTTCCAACACGGCAAATTGGAATGTGATGTAATGCTCCTGCAGACGTTTTAACCGCATCGCTGCCAATATTTGCAGAGCCCTTGGCTGGTACAATTATCAAATTAACACCGGCACACTCGGCTGTTCTCACAATAGCACCAAAGTTGCGAACATCGGTAACACCATCAAGAATTAGAATGAATGGGGTTTTGCCCTCGGCAATAATCTGTGGCAGAACCTCCTCCAAGTTTTTCAACTCAATTGGCAATGTGTAAGCCACAACTCCTTGGTGGTTCTTTTCCTTAAACTTATTAAAAACCTCGGCAGGAACATACTGAACTGGAATATTACTGTATTTCAAGGCAGTTTGCAATTCAGAGGCCAAACGACCTGTCAGCCCTTGCTTCACTAAAACCTTGTTGAGTTTAACATTCGAGTTAATTGCCTCGAGTACCGAGTGCAAGCCGTATATAATGTTTTCTGATTCCATATCTGATTAGTGTTTATTTTTAATGAGCTCGCAAAAGACGCTCGGTTGTTTATAGTTGATTAAAAAATTGCAGTGTAATATATCACCACTATGATTGACTTATTCTCTACTATTGCCTTATTATCTCATTAACTTATTGTCTAATTGCCCAATTTACGTTTTTCCTGCAACTCCTCAAGTTCAAACGACAACTTCTCCCACTCCCCCATCATCTCTGCAAGATGCTTTTTAGCTAATTCATAGCTATTGAAAAAGGTTTTATCGTTCAAGTTAATTCCGCTCTGCTCAGGGTTTGCAAATTTGATATCCATATCGGCAATATCCTTCTCGTACTGCGATATCTTTTTTTCCACCTCCGAGATTCGATTCTCTACCTTACGGATTTGCTTATCAATTTCCTTACGTTCTTCCCAAAGAATTTTCTGATCCGATGCAGCTTTGGTTTCCACATTCCTTGATGCCTCAACCTGTTTACGCTCCAGTTCCTTTAAACTCTCCAACTTACGACGACGAAGGAAATCGTAAATACCACCAAAATGCTCGCGTACCTTACCGTCGGAAAACTCGTAGATTTTATCCACTAAGCCATCCAAAAATTCACGGTCGTGTGACACAACAATTAAAGTTCCGTCGAAATTTAGCAGAGCATTCTTAAGCACGTCCTTAGAGCGCATATCCAGGTGATTGGTGGGCTCATCGAGCACAAGAAGATTGTAAGGTTGAAGCATCAACTTGGCTAAAGCCAAACGGTTGCGTTCACCTCCCGAAAGCACCTTAACTTTTTTGTCCACATCCTCGCCACGGAAAAGAAATGCTCCAAGAATATCGCGCATTTTAGTGCGAACATCACCCACTGCAACTTTGTCGATAGTGTCGAGAACGGTTATAGAATTATCTAAAAGTTCATCCTGATTCTGAGCAAAATAGCCAACGGAAACATTGTGCCCAATTTTCGCAACGCCATTATAGTCGAGTTCTCCAATCAATATACGGCTCATTGTTGTTTTACCTTCGCCATTCTTTCCTACAAATGCAATCTTTTGGCCACGCTCAATGCTAAAATTTACATCTTTGAAAATTAGATGATTTCCAAAACTCTTTGCCACATCCTTTGCCTCGCAAACCACATCGCCCGAACGAGGCGCTGCGGGGAAACGAATATTTAGGGTTGACAAATCCTCCTCGTCAACCTCAATAATTTCCATTCTATCGAGCATTTTAATTCTCGATTGTACCTGAACAGCCTTGGTGGACTTATAGCGAAAACGCTCAATAAAATCCTGAGTATCCTCAATTACCTTCTGTTGATTTCGGTAGGCTGCCATCTGTTGTTCGCGTCGTTCTTTACGTAACTCAACGTATTTCGAATATGGCACCTTATAGTCGTATGCGCTACCAAGCGATAGTTCAACGGTACGTTGAGTAACATTATCGAGGAAAGCTCTATCGTGCGAAATTAAAAGCAATGAACCCTGATAGGTTTTCAAATAATCCTCTAGCCACTGAATCGACTCAATATCTAAGTGGTTTGTAGGCTCGTCGAGTAGTAGTATTTCCGGTTTACGAAGCAGGATTTTCGCCAACTCAATTCTCATTCGCCAACCACCACTAAACTCGGTAGTTGGACGTGTAAAATCGGAACGTTTAAACCCAAGGCCTAAAAGCGTTTGCTCGGCCTGAGCATCGGCAGTGGCTCCTTCGAGTAAAGTATATCGGTCGTTAAGTTCTGTAAGTTGATTAATCAAGCGCAGATATTCATCGGAATGATAATCGGTTCGGGTAGCAATTTCATGTCCTAACTTATCAATTTGAATTTTTATATTGATAGTTTCGGAAAATGCAAGCAATGTTTCATCCAAGACGCTACGACCCGATGCTAAAGCCATTTGCTGTGGCAAATAACCTAAGCGAATATCCTTGGGCATGGAAATAGCTCCAGAAGTAGGCTGGGCCTCACCTGCAATTAACTTAAGTGAAGTGGTTTTACCGGCTCCATTCTTACCAACAAGGCCAACACGCTCGCTTTCGCTAACCTGGAAACCTATCTCCTTAAATAAATCGAACCCACCAAAACTAACCGTAACCTGATTTATTGATATCATCTTAACTCAAAAAAATTCAGGCAAAGGTAGTAAAATCATTTAGTTAAAGGAAATTAGTTGTTGGCTGAACTAACATCATTTAGCTAATAATTTCTTTAAATATTATTAAACAAAATTATATGTGAGAAAAAATTACTAACTTAAATTTTTATTTCGCAGGGCATAAAAACTTTACAAATCAACAATATTAGTATTTGAATTTTACACTTAAATAAGCATACTGTGAAAAGATTGAAACAGCTGTTTTACAACTTTCTTTCATCGGGAATTAGGGGTAGCCTAATTTACGAAGATGTTAGAAAGGCTACGCTTATCAATCTTTTTGCGCTATGTGGCATTGCATACCTTTTATTTTACAGCCACAGAATGTGGATGTTGGGCGACCCTAAGCTTTCGCTTATATATATTTACTGTATTGCGGTTATAATTCTAATGCAGATATATCTTCGCCTCAGACGAAGAATTCAATTTGTGAGTCATATACTGGCAATCGGATTAATTTCACTCGAGTTATTCTTTCTTTTTCGCAATGGATCCACCGACCTTAAGTTAACCAGCTATTATGTTTTTCCTGGAATATACTGGTATTACATATTTCCACCGTTTTCAATTTTTATGCTTGGACGCAAAGTTGGTTCATTCTACAACATTGCGCTTATAGGCTTTACAATATTCTTCTTTTCGACAGATTACTTTGATGGTCATCTTTACGATAGAGAGTTTAAAGTTAGACTACTCTCGGTGTATAGCGCAATTTTTTTCTTCTCGTTCTTTTTTGAGTCCGTTCGTAAAATAACTTTCAGCGCATTCGAAAAAACTTACAGCAAAAAAATTCAGTAT
>WBUV01000541.1 GCA_008933525.1 Bacteroidales bacterium
TGTAAGGTAGCTTCCAGCTCGGGTATAGTAGTACTGGCTAATAGAGTTTTGAATAGGACATGTTGTAATGACAAAAAGTGAAATTGCCAGAATAAAGGGGAGGAGAATTCCTAGCCAACCTACGGCTTGTCTTAATTCCTTAAATGTCATAAGGATTGGGTCTGTTTTTGGTCTCATAGTTTTGGGTTTTTAGTTGCTTGTGTTCAATAAATTGATAATGGATGCAAAAAATGGAATCAATGTTTTATTGGGAATGGGTGTAAAATGTTACCTGCTAATGTTTCATCATTTTTAAATAAAGATACTCCAATCGAAGCGTTTAGGCCATTCTACTACTAAAAAAAGCGTAATCGCTAAATTACGCTTCATTAAATGTATTTTTTACTTTATACTAATCGACTAGTTCTTTCGAAAGCGACCGAATAATCTCCTCGGAGCTCAATCGCATTCCGTTGGGAGCCGCTAACAGATTATTGAGCGGAATTAACGCGTACTTACCAAAAACGCTATTGCCTGCGGAGTCGAGTTTTGGCCCATAGGTGCAGAATGCTCCACGACCAGGGTCAACATTGATAATTAATCCGCCAACACCACTTTTGCACGATAGCGCACGAGCACCAGCCGCTAATAACGATATTTCGCCTGTATGCTCGTAAAGGCCATAGGTGTTCATTGCATTAATTGCTCGTACAATATTGTCTTCCTTTATAATTTGCTGGTTGCCTTTCCTTCCTCCGTTTGCCAATACAAGACAAGCATTTGTGATATCGTAAGCAGTTACCCCAATGGCGCAGGCTTTTGTGTAGTATTCGAGTGCTTTGTCGCTAGAGTTTTCGTTGGAGAAACGACCTGTCTCTAAAAGCCTTTGCGAAATTGCTCTGTTGTTTCCATTAGTTTGCATTTCCGATTCAAAAACGTTGACCATTACCTCAAGGTTATCGTTATCAGTTAGCACTCTCATAAAATTGATGAAATCATCAAAATTTACAATTGAACCAGCCGACGATATCGCCCCAGCATTGTTGAGTGGATGACCGGGAAGGTTTTTTCGTTGATCGGGTTGCATTACCGCATCGGTGTTGAATTTAAGTGCTGTAGCTTCAATAAACGATATTTGATTGGCAGGCACACCCTTTTCGAGTGCGTAAATATAAAGGAATGGTTTTATTACTGATTGAATACTAACCCTTACATCCACTCCATTTCCAACATCAAGAATATTCTCTTTTAAATCGCCAATAACTATTGCTGATTTACTCGCATCTACCTTTGTTAGTTCGGGAATATACGAGGCCAACTCACCGTACGATGCCATGCTATTTGCCCACTCGTAAACC
>WBUV01000196.1 GCA_008933525.1 Bacteroidales bacterium
GCATTTACTCTGTGCTATCAATTCTTAGCGTTCTAGGATTCTTCCTAATACAGGGAGCTTCAGAGGAGATATTTATGCGTGGTTGGTTTATGCAGAGTATTGCTGTTAGGCATTGGCCTTGGTTGGGTATTGTGTTGTCTACAGTAATTTTTACAGTGCTACACGCAGCAAATCCAAACCTGAATACAGTGGCAGTTGTAAATCTTTTTTTGATAGGACTTTTTTTAGCAATATTGGCACTTTACGACGAGAATTTATGGGGTGCCTGTGGATTCCATAGTGCATGGAACTTCACCATGAATAGTGTTTATGGCGTTCAGGTTAGTGGAAATAAGTTAACAGGCGAAACCATTATGCAAACAACCTTTGAGGGAAACGATTTGATTACCGGAGGTGGTTTTGGGTTGGAGGGAAGTTTTGTTGTAACAGTAATAATTGTTATTGCAACTGTTCTGCTAATTGTACTTAGATCAAAAAGATAAAACTATGGCGATAAGGATTGACAAGCCTACTGTTATTGAGGCGGCAGGGAATAAACCCAAGTTAATTGAGGAGTATTTTGGCAGAGTAAACAGCCAAACATCCGAAGTATCCATTGCTAGGATGAAAAGTCCTTCCGGATGGGTTGAACCGGGACAAAAACCAGAGTTTAACGAGTACACGGTTGTGCTCAAGGGAACTTTAAGGGTTATAACCGAATCAGGAGAGATGGATGTTAAGGAGGGACAAGCAGTTTTGGCACTCGCCAATGAATGGATTCAGTATAGCTCTCCATACGAGGGGGGGGCTGAGTACATAGCAGTTTGTTTACCTGCATTTGCTCCAAACACAGTGCATAGAGATGAATAAATGCAAAACCCTTTCGAGTTTTATAGTTCGAAAGGGTTTTGTTTTTATTGAGAATTTTATTAGTCGAAGAAATAATCCTCGATAGTCCACATACAGGCTGTTACCAATTCGTTATTGTTAAAGGCTTTTTGATTAAACTCACGAATTTTGCTCATAACCAGTTTTGCTTTTTCGTCCTCGGTAATTTGGATGAAAACTGTAGAGTTATAGCCGGGCCAGACAGGGTTGTTAAACCTATGATCGCCCTTCTTGTTCTTAGCTGTCATTTGGTCGACCACCTGAAAATCGCGAACGTTAATTTCATCAAGCATGTTTAGTAGTGGCTCAAGAACACTAACATTACAGGTGCAGTATATCATTTTCATAGTTTCTCTTTTTTATATGTCGAAAAATCAAAGATTAGGCTTCGGCAATAATTGCAAACCCAATCTCTGAAAGTTTATTATTTGGTTTCCCCTTTTCGCTCCCTATCGTGGAATATTGCGTAGATTGTAGGAACTAGCAGCAATGTAATTAGGGTTGATACCAAAAGTCCACCAATCATTGTTATTCCGAGTGGAGAATAGGCCTCGCGTCCCATCCCGCTGCTTGTTGCCATTGGAACCATACCTAAAATTGTGGTTAGTGTAGTCATAAGTACAGGGCGTAAGCGACTGCGACCAGCCTCCTGAATAGCATCGTAGAGTTTATATCCACGCTGACGGAGCAAATTAGTGTAATCCACCAGCACAATACCATTGTTCACCACAATTCCCATAAGCATAATAATTCCCACAAATGTTGTAATGCTTAGTGTTAATCCGGTAATCTTAAATGCCCAAACCACACCCACAAAGGTTACCGGAATTGCAAACATAATGATGAATGGGTCGCGGAAGCTTTCAAACTGAGCAGCCATAACCATATAAACCATGAGTACACCTAAGATTAGGATAAGGTATAGGTCGTCGAACGACTCGCCCTGCTCGCTGGTTTGCCCTGCTATTTTTATATCGATATCGCTAGGAATATCCAGATCATTTAAAATTCTTTTAGTTTCCTGCTGACCCTCGCCTAACGAAACATTATTCAGGTCGGCCATTACTTTTACAACTCGTTGCTGATCTTTCCTATTTATTTGTAGAGGACTTGTGCCCATCTCAATATCGGCAACTGCGTAAAGTGGGATTTGCTGATTTAAAAGATTTTTCAGCTGGATATTTTTGATTTGGTTGATATCATTCCTACTCTTTGGCTCGTACCGAATCATAATATCGTACTCATCACCATCCTCCTTGTATTCGCCTGCTTCTGTACCATATATGCTCTGACGAACTTGAAGTCCAATCATTGCTGAGTTTAGAGCCAACGCAGAGGCTTTCTTTTTATCAACCTTTATTTGAATCTCCAATTTTCCTTTATCCACATTATTGATAACATCGGAATAAAAGGACGATTCTCTCATTTGCTTTGTAAGCAGTTCAGCAGTTTCGTTAATAGATTGAAAATTATTACCCGATATTTCAACCTCAATAGGTTTTTTATTTCCAGTTATAGCCGCAGAGATAATACTACCCCCAAGCAGTTTGTAGTTTTCAATTTCAGGAATTGCCGCGATACGTGGTCGCAGGCGATTGGCAATTTCTCTTGCGTTATCCTTACGTTTATTCGGTTTTGTAAGATGACACATTATTGTCGAAACATTTTTCCCTTCGCTAAAGCCTACCGACGAGAGCAATCCATCTTCCGTCTGACCCGATGTAGCAGCAAGAGATCCAGGAATCATTTCGGGAATTTCCTCCTCAAAAATTGTCATAACGAGCTGTGCAATGCTATCGGTTTTTGCGGCCGAAGTTCCAACTTCTGTTTCGATAACTGCAACCACATCGCCTGCATCAAATTCAGGAATATAATCGGAGCCAAGCCCTTTGCCAACCCATAAGCTAATTGCCAGAACAACAGCAACAATTACTACTGTTATCGTTTTATGAAATACAGCCCAGGCAAGAATTTTTTTATACCCACCTTCAAGGGCAGTAAACATGCTTTCACTTAGCTGGTATAGTTTTCCATGCTTTCTTCGCTCACCCTTTTTTAATCCTTCCAACAATCTTGATGATGCCATTGGTGTTAACGTAAGTGCAGCAAACAACGATGCAATAAGTGTAACAGATGTAAGGATTGCTAACTGTTTGAACATTATACCTACAACCCCTCCCATAAAAATCATAGGCAAGAATACAACAATTGTAGTGAGCGTTGAGGCTGAAATTGCCATGCCCATTTCGCTTGTACCAAAAATAGAGGCTTGTTTTGGACGTGATCCCTTCTCGATATGCTGGGTGATATTTTCAAGCACCACGATAGCATTATCGACAACCATCCCCGATGCTACAATTAGCGACATCAGACTAAATATGTTAATTGTCCAACCGGCAGCAAACATTACTATGAATGCAACAATCAGTGAGAATGGAATAGTAATGAAAACAATTAAACTTTGACGCCAGCTGCGTAAAAATGCCATTACAACAATTACCACAAATACTAGTGCGTACCAAAGCGATTCGGAAAGATTGTTTATTGATTCTGAAATTAGCTCATCGCTCTTCATTACCTCGTCCAAACGAACATCGGCGGGTAACGTTTTCTGTATTTCGGCTACTTTTGAGCGAACACCCTTTACGACATTTAATGTATTTTCGCCGCTCTGTTTTTGAATCATCAGGGTTAATCCTTTGCCATTTTTTGTTCTTGGAAATTCATCGGTATCCTTGAATTCATCAACCACGTCGGCCACATCTTTTAAACGGATTACTTTTCCGTTGAAGTTTATAAGAGTAATATCCCTTAGTTCATCAACACTTTCAATTTCACCTGGTACGCGAACCGAGAAATCGCTTGAACCAACCTTGACATTGCCTCCGGGAATAGATAAATTCTGGGCTTTAAGAATTGTGGCAATCTGATTCAATGACAGGTTATATGCACTTAATTTTGCAGGATTAATGTTTATTTTGATCTCACGTTCCGGACGCCCAATTATCATAACCGATCCAACACCAGGAACCTTTCTTAGTTTGGTTACAATTTCGTCGTCCAAAAGTTTGTTAAGACCATTATAGCTTTCCTGCGCAGTAATTCCATAAACAAGTACAGGCATTAGCGAACTGTTCACTTTGAAAATTATGGGGCTATGCGCATCGCGGGGAAGTTTATTTTTTACCAGTTCAATAAGATCTCGGGCATTATTGGCCGACGATGTGATATCGGTTCCCCAGTCGAATTGAAGCTGTACGAACGATACGTTCTCCTTGGATTGAGAGCTAATTTCCTTAAGATGCTCTGTTCCGGAAAGAACTCTTTCGAGTTGTTTGGAAACTTGTTGCTCTACCTCATCGGCTCCTGCTCCAGGATAAACTGTAATCACTGTAAGCGTGGGCAACTCCATTTCGGGCATTATGTCCAATGGTAATTTAACCAGCGAAACTATACCGAACAGTAGGATTGCAAAGAACAACATTGCAATGGCTACTGGCCTTTTGACTGCTACTTCTGGGAGTTTCATTTTACTAAAATTTCAAATTGTTTTTACAATTATTCAAATGCTTTATTGCTGTTAGCGATTACTAACCTTAACTCTGAGTCCTTCGTTTACTCGATTTTTACCTTCAAGGACAATTTCGATTCCATTATCAATTCCACTTACAGCAACATAATCGCCAATAGTTTCGAGTCTGGTAATTTTAATTCTTTGTATTTTTTCGTCCTTTACAGTGTATACATAATCGTCCGATGTGCCAGGCATCCTATAAATTGTTTTAATTGGGATTACGGGGGCTTTTATCTCTGCAAGGTTAACCTCTACATTGGCAAACATACCGGGCATAATCTCTAATCCTTGGTTGTTAATTTGAATCTCTACGGAAGTTGAGTGTGTTGTAGTAGAGAGCATTGGTTTTATACCGGTAATTTTTCCGGTAATTTTTTTGTTGGAAACACCATCGAGGTTGATTGTTGCAACGAGTCCTTTTTTGATGTGCGAAAGATCTTTTTCGTTCACATCAAACTTTACGATTAACGGATCGAGTTGCATTAGCCTAACAATTCCTGAGCGCATTGAATATCCGGGTTCTAAACCAGGATTAATAAAGTAGACTTCACCTTCTTCCATCATTCGTTCCACAATAACACCGCAAAAAGGAGCGTAAACTTGTGTATTCTTTCGTACCATTTCTACTTTCGCCTTTGAGGCCTCAAACCTGGCCTTCACATGGTCGAACTCCATTTCGCTTATACTACCTTTCTCTCTAAGGCGCGAAACTCTTTCAAAATCTTTCTTGATTGTTTCGTACTCAATTGTTGCTTGGGTAAGCATTTCGTCTGATAGTTCGACTATTAGGTCACCTTTGCGGACCGATTGCCCTTCTTCAAAAAAGATTTTTTCGACTCTACCGGGTAGTGTTGCACCTAAATTAGCCTCCTTATTGGCAAATACAGTTCCAGTAAAGGTTAACTTAGGAGAAAATGTCCTCTCTTCAACTTTTATTGTTGATACAAGGGGAATGTTTGCTTCGGCCTGATTTTGTTTTTCCTGTTTGGTTGAGCAGCTTGCTAAAACAACAAAGGCAGGAATTAGTAATAGAATATTTCGGTTCATATAGATTATATTTTTATGTTTTACCACTATCAGTTATTTACTTTAAATTTCCCAAAACTCTTTTAAGGTTTACTAGGTTCATCCGGTATTCCATACGGGCATCAATCAGATCGGAGTAGGCGTTTTGCCACATCGATTGTGCCTCTAGCACATCGGTTGTTTTTTGGGTTCCAACTTCAAGGGCATCGTTTGTCACCTTTAAATTTTCCTCTGCTTGTTTGAGGTTTTCCTCAGCCATTTCAATTTTTTTAACCGACTCATTAAGTGTGAATACTGCTTGTTGAACCTGAAGCGAAATCAACTCCTTTGCTTCCTCCATTTTTAACTCTGCCACTCTTTGCTCGCTTCGTGCAGCATTTAAGGTATGGCCACGATCGTTCCAATGAAAAATTGGGATATTAACAGCAACTCCTACATTCCAGTCGCCCCCAAACTCCTCTCGCATTCCGTTGTATGGGTTTGGATTCGATAGCAGGTAGTTTGCGCTTAAACCAATATTTGGCATGTAGCGTGATTTCATAAGGTTAACGCCCGATTTTGCGATATTAATAGTTTGATATAAAGCTTCTATTTCGGGGCGCTTACTTATTGCAGTGTCCGCAAAGCTTTGCTCAACAATGGGTTCCAGTGTTGTGGAAAGAGAATCGGCAAGGATTATTTCCTGATTTAGAGGCAATCCAACCTGTTGGCAAAGAGCCATCTTGGCTAATGTATAGCCGTTTTTGGCTTTTACTAGGTTTAGTTGAGCCTCGTTCATTTTTACACGTACCTTGAGTAGATCATTTTTGATGATAATTCCTTCGGAATAGTAGTTTTCCAGATCGGTATTTAGTTTCTC
>WBUV01000197.1 GCA_008933525.1 Bacteroidales bacterium
GAACTGTACTTTATTTCCATTAATAATCATAGCAGTATCGGCAGGGCCATCGCAAGCGGTAAGCCCCCAAATAGAGTCGGAGTAAGCAACGAAATTTTGAGGATTTTCGATGCAGTAATTTCTGTTTGCCAAGGTTGCTCTGCGGGAATTTTCGAAATAATCTATTCCCTTTTCTCTCACAAAATCATCCTGAATACCTCTAAAATCGATATACATGTGTGAGTACTGATGTCCAAATAGCGGTTCAAAATTTATGTATTTATATCCGTAAAAATTTTTCCAGATATATGTGCTACACCATGCATCCCAAGTATTATCGGATATAGGATGTGTTGGTGAGGCTAATCCCAAAATATATAACATCATTGCCTCAGAATAACCATCATATTTTGCATTAATAAAGCCACTTTCTGGATGCCATCCCATGGTCATAACCTCATGACCATTCATAGCCCAATCCCACTCAACTCTCCTGTACAAAAAATCGGCAATTTCTCTTATCTGATTCTCTTGTTCATTGTCTTTATCAAAAAAAGTCTGACATGAGAGTATTCCAGCAATTAGCCATGAGGTATCAATGGTTGATAATTCCACATTTTTGTAACGAAAGCCTTGATCATATGTTAGAAAATGGTAGTAAAAACCCTTGTAGCCAGTTACGCCAGACTCCTCTGAACCTTGTTTGGAATTTTTTAGCCATGTTAATGTTTTAAGAACCCTTTCGGCTGCTTGCTCGCGAGTGATATAGTTATTATTCACACCAACTATATAGGTAGTAAGTCCAAAGCCTGTTGCTGCAACACTCGTAAAACTTTTAGTTGGGTATCTATCCGGAGTTTGCCATGTTAGAGTGTCGACAGTATCCCAAAAATATTTAAAAGTTCTATGCTTTAAGTCATTCGTAAAAGCGTTATCAACATTGTTGACTTCACTTTTTGTCTTATTGCCATTGTTACAGCCTGTAACCAAAAGCATAGAGATTAATGTTACTGAAATTATCTTCATAGCAGTTCAAATTTTTCTTCAATTAAATCGCGTGAATTTCCTCCAACGAAAACAGCAAATTCTCCTGGTTCGTACTGGTAAATCATATCTTCGTTGAAGAATTTTAAATCGTTGGCTGTTAATGTGAAGGAAATGATTACTTGTTCGCCCTTTTTTAGGTAAACCTTTTTAAAGGCCTTGAGTTCTTTCACTGGTCGTGTTACGCTTGCCACCATATCCCTGATATATAGTTGGCAGGTTTCCTCCCCATCGAAATTCCCTGTATTTTTTAGCGTGAAGGTTATCTTAAGTGTGTCGGTACTCGAAATTGTTTGTTTGTCGAGAACTAAATCAGAGTAATTGAACGTTGTGTAACTGAGTCCGTATCCAAAAGGGTAGAGAGGCTCGTTAGATACATCAATATATTTACTGGTGTAACGGTCTTTTGCATCAAAAGGTCTTCCTGTATTTTTATGGTTATAGAAAATAGGTACTTGCCCAACATTTCGAGGAAAACTCATTGCCAATTTTCCCGATGGATTGTATTCACCGGTTAAAACCGCTGAGATAGCATCGCCGGATCTGGTGCCTAGTTGCCCTGTAAATATTATTGCCGGAAGATTCTCCTCAAGCCAATCTAGAATTAATGGACGCCCTGCCATAACAATGGTTACTATAGGTTTTCCGGTTTTGATGAGTTCTTTTAATAAATCGAGTTGAACTCCTGGTATATCAATGTTCGAACGGCTTGCAGCCTCTCCGCTAAGCGCATTATTTTCGCCAATAACGCATATTACGATTTCGGATTTTTGAACGGTTTGAATGGCTTTGTTAAAGCCACTCTTGTCGGTGCCAGTGAACGAGGCTCCTTGGGTATATTCAATTTTTGTATTGGGTAGTTTCTCTGATAAACTTTCGAGAATGGTTTTCACAATGGAGGTGTCAGCATGGCCATGCCACGAACCGAGCAAATTTATTCTATTACTGGCTAAAGGTCCGATAAGGGCAATTTTTCGCAGGTTTTTCTTTAAAGGAAGTAGTTTGCTATTACTATAGTTCTCGTTTTTTAGAAGTACTATGGACTTTTTTGCCTCTAATAGGGCTAAATCCATTATTTCTTGGGATGCTGTTATTTCCTCCTGTCTTTTTTTGTCGATATATAGATATGGGTTATCGAATAGCCCAAGCAGATATTTTACTCTTAAAATTCTTTTTACAGCATTATCTATTTGTTGTTCATCAACCAGGTTGTTGGAAACTAATTTTTTTAGATTTTCCGAGAATATTCCACTTTGCATATCCATGTCGAGTCCTGCTTTTAGTGCAAGTTCTGCAGCGTGCGCCTCATCTTTTGCAATTCCGTGTGCGGTAAGTTCCTTAACGGATGTCCAGTCGGAGACCACAAAACCCTTAAATCCCCATTCATCTTTGAGCAGTTGAGATAAAAGTTTTTTATTCGCGGTACAGGGCATTCCATCTAACTCATTGAATGAACTCATCACAGACAAAACACCTGCATCAACAGCAGCCTTGTAAGGAGGAAGATATACTTCGCTGAGGGTTCTCTCGGAAATATCAACGGTGTTGTAATCTCGTCCACCAATAGGTGCGCCATACGCAGCAAAATGCTTTACACAGGCGGCCATTGTGTATGGGGCGCTTAAATCATCACCTTGATAGCCTTGAACTTTTGCTTTTGCAATTAACGAGGCTAGAAAGATGTCCTCGCCAGAACCTTCAGAAACTCTGCCCCAGCGGGGATCGCGAGCAATATCAACCATTGGGTTAAATGTCCAGTTCAAACCCCATGCAGTTGCTTCTTTTGCTGCAAGGGTTGCGCTTTTTTTTATTAATTCAGGATCCCATGTACAGGCCTCGGCAAAAGGAATAGGAAAGATTGTTCTGAAACCATGAATTACATCGAAACCAAATAGCAAGGGAATGCGTAATCGTGTATTGGTTACAGCCTGTTTTTGTAATCTATAAACATTATCGGTTCCGAGAACATTAAAAACTCCACCAACACGGCCATTTGATATTTCATTCTCGCAGAAAGTAGTTTTTTGTGGTCCAGTGGGGTTAAGGTCGTTGGCGTACAAAGTAAGTTGGCCAATTTTTTCGTCCAAAGTCATTAGCGAAATAAGCGAATCAACTTTTCTATCAACTTCATCGTTAGATGCTCCATTTCCCGATGAGCATGTACATAGAGTGATTATAGGAAAAACGAAAATTAATAGCGACCAACCAAGTTTTTTCATTGGTGTTAGTTTTAATAGTTCGTTTCCAGTAAATTAATTGTTGACGAAGTTTAATTTAGTCATAGCCTGCTGGACTTCAGGTGCCGACATAAATAGGTTCCAACACAAGCCAGTTCTATAATTCTCAATCATTATAATTATCGGGCCCTGATCTATTGCCAAGTATGAATTTCCCCACCATCCTGCCGATGCGTTAAAAGCATCGTAAAATCCATAATCGCCCCAAGTTTTATCGCCTAGTTTATAGTAAAGGAAACGTGCAACTTTCATCGATTCTTCGGGAGTATACGGTATAGATGAAAGTGCAGCGGTTGGTGATATTACACCTATATCGCGGGTTGGTTCATGAACGCCATATCCTGTATTGTCGTCCGATGCGGTGAGCCCCCAGCAGTCTTCGCTATAAAGTGGATATTTTCTTGGATTATTTATGCAGTACTGTCGGTTTATAAGCGTGTGATTAACGTTTTGTTGCCAGTAGTTGGCGTAATTGTCGCTTAAATTTGTTGGGTTTAATCCAAGGAATGAATAGTGGGCAAAAAACAGTGGTCCTCCATAGTCGTACCCAACTGGTAAAGTAATTCCATAAAAAATTTTTCCGTTGATAATTCCACCATTCTTTGCCCATCCATTGTGATAAACAGTTGCGTTAATTGGATAACTATAAGAAGTGGCAGCCATAAAATATGTAATTAAGGCTTCGTTGTAACCGCTTACTTGCATGTTCATTGCCCAATTGTAGTTTGGCGACCAGTGCCAGTAAAGGACATCATTTCCATCTTTAGTGTACCAAGTCCACTCTATCTCATTCAGTAAAGTGTTTATATCGTTAATTATTGCATTTTCTTCTGAACTTTGGGTGTTTAAGTATTGCCTAACACAAAGCAATGCTGCAGCCATGTACGATGTTTCCACCAAATCGCCACCATTGTCGTAAGTGCTAAATGGAACCACCTTGCCTGTTGCTCCATTGTGCCAATGCGCCCATGCTCCATGAAAGCGATCGGCGGTCTTTAAAAAGGTCACTATTTTTGAAATACGTTCAATCCCTTCGTTACGGGTAATAAAACCACGTTCTACACCAATAGGTATTGTCATTAATCCGAAACCACTTCCGCCTATTGTAACAATATCGCCCGATGTATTTCTCTCGCGACTCATTCCACTTATAGGATGACCGAAATCCCAGAAATACTTGAAGGTTTGTTTTTGGATCAGGGTTAATAATTCATCGTCGGTAATACGAGGGTATTTATCTGTTGAGTCAAGTTTTGTTAAAAACTTAATTGAGTAGCTGTCAATTATTGTTCCGCCCATATTAGCTCCAACATCAATGTTAAATCTATAAAGAGCCAATGGGTTTAGTTTAACATTTGGGGTTATTGAAACTGATTTTGAATCTTGTGTGAATTTGTAAGAATAGTTGGTGTAAAGACTATTGGAGAAATAAAAAAAGGATTTATCGAATCTAGTACTATCAATCTTTTTGTTGAAGAATAGTTTAATGGTTGTGTTATTGTAATCAATATCATAGGTAACGCTGCTAACAACCTTTGAGTTATTAATAAAAATTGAATCAAGTAGAATGTTGCCAACAATAATTTCGTTGGAGTTGTTTTTTGTACAACCTATAAATATGCAAAACACTAATATTAACGATAAATACTTCATTATTTGTCTTTTTATAAATAAGGAGCAGGAGAATTCCTGCTCCTTGTTTCAATTATGATTATTCTACAATTTGAGTTACTTCTGCATCGTAAAGAGCTTTTACCTCAGTTGCGGTTAAGGCTTTATCGTAAACACGGAGTTCATCAAGGTTTCCTTTGAACCAACCCATCCAAGCGTCTGTAGCGGTACCTTCAGATTTTGGACGCCATGCACCAATGTTAATCTTATCAGCATTTGCAAAAGCTAATGCACCTAATTTTGGTCTTGGATTTACATCGTCGCCTGCAGCCCATCTGTCTTCAACACCTGTATTAGTTTCAATTTTAACGCCATCTTTATAGATCATGTATTTTGATGTGTTTTCGTCGTATTGAAGTACAATGTGCATCCATCTGTTAATTTGAAATACATTGTCGGAATAACTAACATGTTGGCCAGACCAAACGGCACCGGTTTTTAAGAAAAAGGCTTTGAATTGAAGTGAATCTGCGTTCGCATTCAAACGATTTAGCGCAAATTTTAGATTGCCCCAGAATAAATCGTCGGATTTGCCAATTTCAAATACAGTTGGTTCTGGATCACCGGTTACTAAAGGTGATTTAAACCACATTGCTAGTGTGAACGAAGTTAAACTTTTAAGTTTACTAGCAGTAGGTAGAGTATACAAAAGATGTGCACCTTCAGCACCTTGGTATGCTTGACCTCTACGCCCAGCAACATAAGTTACATTTGGACTCAAGGTTGGTGTTAAAGCGGCTTTCATTTCTGTCGCATTTCCATCGAATGGGAAATATGCCACTAGGTTAGCTGTTGCAATTGTGCTAGGATCAACTTTGCCGTTGTCATCGTCGTCATCATCTTTACTACAAGAGGTAAACATTAAACCTCCAATTAACATTGCGCCAAAAAGTAATGCGCCAAAAGTTTGAAATTTGTTTTTCATAATCATAGAATTTAGTTTAACATTAGTTTAAAGATTAGTTGTATCCATTATTTTGTGTTAAGTTTGGATTAAGTTGAATTTGTGCAGCGGGGATTGGATAGTGCTCGTGTTTCCCAACTGTAAAACCTTTGTCGGTTAATGCGGCAGCAGCTTGGTTCGTTCTAATTAAATCAAAAAACCTATCTTCCTCCATAGCTAGTTCTGCTCTGCGTTCATCCCAAATGTTTTGTTGTGTTGCACCTGTAATATTTCCTAACCCAGCACGATTTCTTACTTCGTTAAGGGCGTTGTCGGCGCTTAACCCACAAGTTATAGGAACCGATGCTCCATTTACCAAAGCTTCTGCGTACATAAGCAAAACATCTGAATATCTTAATATTCTTATGTTTTGATCGAACCCATAGCCATTGTAGTTCCACCCATTATTGTTCGAGGGTGTGTATACTTTACCATTATATACAGG
>WBUV01000198.1 GCA_008933525.1 Bacteroidales bacterium
GTTTTTATCCAGATTAATTACCTTGGTAAAATCAACAATAGAGCCTTTATAGTCCTTTAGCAATGCCTTGCAAATTCCACGACCATAGATCGCTTTAAGGTAATCGGGTTTAAGCGATATTGCCTTGTCGAAACTAGCAATTGCCGCTTTAAAATCGCCCTTACGGAGCAATGCGCCACCTTTAATTCCGTATGCAATATCGTACTTGGGGTCAATTGCTAACGCTTTGTCGACAAACTTTACAGCGTTGTTAAAATCCTTTAGGTTTGAATAAGCATCGCCAAGGTTATAAAGAATTTCCTTATCGGCATTATCCTTTTCGGCCGCAACTAGTAAATCGCTCACAGCCCCTTGGTAATCCTGAATTTTCAGTTTAAAAATACCTCTCTTCTTGTAAGCCTCTGCAGTGGCGTTTGAGCCTTCAATCATTTTATCGTAATCGGCAATAGCGCCTTTAAAGTCGGAAACATTTGCCAATGACTCTCCCCTACTGTAAAAGGCTTCCAAATTTGTTCCATCTAACTCAATGCTCTTATTATAATCGCTGATGGACGCATCGTAATTCATCAAAGCAGCGTTAAGCAATCCTCTCTCGTAGTATGCTTTAGAACTAGAATCGTTAAGTTGAATGGACCGATCTAAGTCGGCAAGCGCCACATCCAACTGCTTAAGTTTTCGGTTGGAAATACCTCTATACATAAAATAATCGAAACGAACTGAATCCATTGCTATTGCCTTGGAGAAATCTAGCAATGCAATAGAGTCTTTATTTAATCCAGCCAACGCAACTCCTCGTTTAAAAAGGTAATCGGGCTTTTTGGAATTCATCTTAACTGCCTTGTCAAAATACTCATAAGCCTCTTGGTATTTTGCAGAGTCGAGCAACACCAATCCTTTATTGTAGTTGTTGTGCGCAAGTTTTGGCTTAACTATAAAATAACCCGCAACTAAAACAACTCCAGCTATTATAACTGCATAGGTAAGTTTATTAGATTTCATCGTACTGAGTATTTTTAATGTTTAACAATTATTCTAAACGAAAAATAGTCGATAGAGTTTAGTCCTTAAAGTTCAAAATTATTTTGAAGAAGTAGGACGCAGTTAACCTTGGCCACTTCTCTGCAAAATTTAAAGTTACATGCCGTTGTGAGATCCATTGGTGTGTGATAATTTGGATCGTCGGCATCGGAAATAAAAAAAATTGCCTCAAATCCGTTTAAATGGAAAGGATAACTGTCACTATAATTTTGATATGTGTTATCGGTAACTGTTTTAAGCGATGTATAAGTTTTACAAACCTGCTCGGCACTAGTTCTCAATAGGTAAGAGTTTGGATAGTCAATAATATTAACTGTCCAATTGGAAGTATCGGGAAGAGACCAAAACGCAACCATATCGTTATTGAGCATCATTTTAATTTTTTTATGGGCTGAGTATGCCTTGCGAGCATAATCCTTACTTCCAAATAGCCCCAACTCTTCGGCAGCAAATGTTATAAACTTTATTGTATTTGTAGGTTCTACCCCAGCAAGTTTCAACACTCTAGCAACTTCCAGCGTAGTTGCAACTCCGCTAGCATTATCGTTAGCACCAGGGGATGAAACCATAGGATCACCGCTGGATGCTCTAACAGTACAATCGTGATGACCACCAATGATTGAAATACTATCGGGGTAAACGGTTCCATCCATAGTAGCAACAACATTGTACTGCCAAGTTACATTTAATGCACCTCCATAATAAACACTTATTTCAAAAGAATCGAGTGTTGCGCTATAACCAAAATGCTCAAACTTTTGCTTGATAAACATTGCAACATCCCTTCTGTTTGGAGCTAAAGCAAAGCGTGTTCCCATGGATTCTAGCTCCATAACATACTTCTGAAGGCTATCCTCTTTTATATTCTGAATAATGGACATTATTTCGGGATCGGGTATGGGCTTTTTGATAACCGGATCGTCATCCTTAGAGCAAGAACTAAGTATACCAAATAGTGTAATTCCGAAAAAGAAGAATAATTGTTTTGTTTTCATTAATAATTCTATTGGATTAAAACTAGCGTGATTAATTATGTAAATATATGCAATCGGCACAAATTAGCGATTGAACATCAAAAAAATTATACCTTTGGGGTTGAATCAAAAAAGGAAAAAATGGTTAATATTGATTTCAAGTTGTTCCGAAAGTACAATAATATTGCAGGCTGGATAATTTTTGCAATAGCATCGGCAGTATATCTGCTAACAATTGAACCAACAGCAAGTTTTTGGGATTGTGGCGAGTTTATAGCCAGTGGATTTAAACTGGAAGTCGGCCATCCTCCAGGAGCGCCATTTTTTATGCTAATGGTTCGTTTCTTCACAATGTTTGCTCCTACAAACGAGCTAATCCCTGTGTTTGCAAACTCATTATCGGCAATAGTTAGTGCATTTACAATCCTATTCCTTTTCTGGAGTATCACCCATTTGGCGCGTAAACTTATTATTGGTGAGGGAAAAGAATTCAACCTAACTCAGGCAATTCTAATTTTATCGACTGGTATTGTTGGTGCTTTAACTTACACTTTTTCGGATACATTCTGGTTTTCGGCAGTTGAAGGCGAGGTTTATGCTACATCTTCGCTCTTTACCGCTCTAGTATTTTGGGCTATTCTTAAGTGGGAAGACTCTGCCGAGGAGGATTACTCCAACCGATGGTTAATTTTTATTGCATTTTTAATGGGTATATCCATTGGCGTTCACCTTTTGAACCTTTTGGCAATACCTGCCATTGTTCTGGTTTACTACTTTAAAAAATATGAATATTCGCATCGTGGAGTTATTTTAGCATTAGGACTGTCGGGCGTTCTTCTGTTAATAGTGATGTACGGTATTATTCATGGGGTTGTTGTATTTGCCTCAAAATTTGAGTTGCTTTTCGTTAACGGCTTTGGATTACCAATAAAATCGGGAGTTCTATTCTATGCAGCATTAATTATTGCACTACTAATTTACGGGTTACGATACACTTACCGAAGAGGAAAAGTTATTCTTAATACCATTCTGCTTGGCCTTACAGTGATTTTAATTGGATATAGCTCATACGCTGTAATTGTTATTCGCTCCTCGGCTAATCCACCTATGGATCAGAACAGTCCTGACAATATGTTTTCGCTACTTTACTACCTTAACCGGGAACAATACGGCGATAGACCCTTGCTTTATGGTCAATCTTTCAGCGCTCAAGCAATCGATAGAAAAGATGCATCGGTACAATATGCACCCAAAAATGGAAAGTATGTGGTGGTTAGGAAAAATTCGAAGTATGTTTTCGATCCTCGCTTCGAGATGGTTTTCCCACGAATGTACAGCAGCGACAATCAACATGTAGAAGCGTATAAAAGCTGGACAAACTTTCAGGGCAAATCTGTTACTGTAAATACTCAGGATAGGCAACAACAAACAATTTACACCCCAACCTTTGGCGAAAACCTGAAATTCTTTTTCAGGTATCAACTTGGGCACATGTACTTCCGGTACTTTATGTGGAACTTTGCTGGCAGACAAAACGATGTTCAAGGGCATGGCGATATTCTAAAAGGGAATTGGATTTCTGGTATCTCATTTATTGACAATGCTCGTCTTGGTCCGCAAGATAAATTACCAGAACCATACAAAAACAGCAAGGCAAATAACAAGTATTACCTTCTTCCTCTTTTACTGGGTATTGCCGGATTGGGTTTTCAGTACGTAAAGCGCAAACACGATTTTTGGGTAGTTACCTCTCTTTTCATACTTACCGGTATTGCAATTGTTGTTTACCTAAACCAAACACCATATCAACCCAGAGAACGCGATTATGCATATGCCGGCAGTTTTTATGCCTTTAGCATTTGGATTGGGCTTGGTGTGCTTGCAGTTTACGAACTTATTCGAAAACTAAAGGATCATCCATCAACAGCAATTGCCACAGCAGCGCTTTGTACATTGCTGGTTCCTACAGTAATGGCTTCGGAGAATTGGGACGATCACGACCGATCGAACAGCTATATACCAACTGACTTTGGATACAACATGCTTATTGGCTGTAAGCCAAACTCTATCCTGTTCACCTATGGCGATAACGACACATTCCCGCTATGGTACAACCAGGAAG
This sequence comes from Bacteroidales bacterium, assembly GCA_008933525.1. Classification (GTDB taxonomy): domain Bacteria; phylum Bacteroidota; class Bacteroidia; order Bacteroidales; family Tenuifilaceae; genus SB25. Next base: position 4,135 of record WBUV01000198.1, read on the forward strand.
TTGAAGGAGTAAGAACCGATGTGCGTGTTGCAAACCTCAGTTACTTACGTGGCGATTGGTATGTTGAACAAATGCAGCGAAAAGCATACGAAAGCGATCCGCTTCCGCTTAGAATGACATACGACCAGTACTATTCTGGAAAGCGCGATGCAGTTTTGGTCTACGACCGTATTAAGGAACCGATAAACCTGAACCAAGCGCTGAACTTTATGCTAAGCGACGAACCAGGTGCTGAGTTGCAATCGCCGTTCGATCCTACTGAGAAAATCAACTACATTCCTTCATCAAAACTCTTCCTGCCAATTGACAAGAATCAGGTGGTTAAAACTCAAACTGTAGAACCAGAAAGATTTAACAAGATTGTCGATAGCATGAAATGGTCACTCAACAAAAGAATGATCATGAAAGATGGTCAGGTGCTTTACGACCTCTTGGCGACAAATAACTGGGAACGCCCCATATACTATGGAACAACTGTTAATAGTGATACTTATCATGGCTTAGAGGGCTATTTCCAACTCGAAGGATTAATGTACCGAGTTGTTCCAATTCAAAGCAATAGACAATGGGGTGTTGGCGGTGTGAACACTGCTATAATGTACGATAATCTTATGAATAAGTATCGATTCAGGAGCATTGCCGACGAAAGCGTATATATTGATGAAAACAAGGGTAGAATAATAGCAAATTACCGGAACCAATTTGTTCGATTAGCGAATGCATTGGTTGACGAGGGCAAAAAGGACTCTGCATTGATAGTTTTAAACAAAAGCATGGAATTAATTCCAACGAAGACCGTTCCTCTTAACTATTTCGCAATTCTGCTAGTTGAAGGATACTATAGGGCTGGCGATAAAACTAAAGCACTAGAGTATTCGTCGATGCTAATGAATCAATCAGTGTCGCAACTAAACTACATTCTGATTCATGCCGATAGGAAGCACTTACAAGGACTGTATAACGATATTCAACTCAATTTAGCAATTTTACAGGAGCTATATAAACTTGCAGATAAATACGAGAAGGGCGCTCATCTTCAACAAATTTACAAAGAGTTTGAAAGGTATATGTCGATGTTACAATAGCATTTAGCATGATTAACCTTAGCCCTCCACGATTTTTTCAGCGCTTTTTCCCAAACATCATATGGAATTTCCCCGACGAAACCGACGGGGTATTCCTTACTTTTGACGATGGCCCAACACAAAACGTCACTCCTTGGGTTCTAGAGCAGTTGAAAAAGTACAATGCGAAGGCAACCTTCTTTTGCCTGGCAAAAAACGTTGAGATGAATCCGGACATCTACAACCAGATTCTTGCCGACGGCCATTCCGTTGGAAACCACTCCTACAGCCATATACGTGGATGGAATACAGATACTTCGCAGTATATTCAGGATATAATTTACGCCAACTCTTTCATAAAGAGCAACTTATACCGGCCACCGTATGGTAGAATTTCACCTCGTCAATTTTTCTTACTTCGTCATCGTTACAAAATAATAATGTGGGATGTACTTAGCATGGATTACAGCAAACGTATTTCGCCCCGAAAAGTAGCCAAATACGTTTTGGATAATGTCCACCCTGGAGCCATCGTGGTTTTTCACGACTCGGTTAAAGCGCAGCGGAATCTTAAGTACGCACTTCCACGAGTACTAGAGGGAATCGCAGAGAAAGGGTTAAAGTTTAAAGCAATTAAAATTGAGTAATCATAATTTTTCTGCCTTTCATCTAGAATTGCCTCCACAACAATCGGTAATAATTTAGCCTCAAAGGGTTAAAAGAAAACCTCAATATGTGCTGATAAACTGACAAGATTCTTTGTCAACGTTTAAAGAACCGTATTTGTAAGTTGCCACTATCAAAAGTAAACCCAAAATCCAAGTTATTCCGATTTGGGTTGGCAATTGTATGTCCATATCGTATCAAAAAACTTAGGTATAGCGTATAAATTAATAGATATAAATTGGAATTTTTAATACACAATGCTAAATTGTGCGACAATAAAAACTATAAAATTCTATAGAATATGTCAAAAGGTTTATTGGAAATACTTATAATTATGCTAGTTGCAATACCTATTGGAATAGCAACTATCCGATTCTATTTTAAAGGTTCGATACTATACTACATGGGAACCGTTATGCTTATTTCATGGGTAATTATTGATG
>WBUV01000199.1 GCA_008933525.1 Bacteroidales bacterium
GTGCAAGGGTATCGTACACAAAAGGATCCATCAACCAAAACTCGATGTATTCAATATTAGATGTTTCAAAATCTGTTGTGCCTAGGCTTCGCATAACACCGGCCCACCTGTTCTGTGGATTTAGCAAATTACCATCGGTATCGATATTTTGAGAATCGTAGTTATAAGGACCTCTCTCGTTGGGATAAAATGCCATATTAAGGACAGAGATATTCGTGGGCTGTCCCTGTGGGGTGTTTTTATTTGGGAAAAGTTCCTTTTCGTATATTTCGCGCACCCAATGGCTTCCTTGGAATTTGTCACTATTTCGAATATGGGCTGGTGTGAGTGCCGTATTTCGGAGAAATAGAGGATCGATATAGTACCATGCTAATCGTGCTCGGTTATGTCCATACCTTAAATCGTTATTAAATGCAGCCTCCGGGAATAATGCAGGTTGTCCCTGAGGCGTGCTGGATAGTTTCCACTCAGTCCAAGAGTGAATATCGATAGTGGTGCTGCTTCCTTCAAAATCATCGAGATAAACAGTTCCAGCTTTTCCAATTGCACGGGAATGACCTGGGATAAAATGAGCAAACTCCGCATCGAAAGTTAATGTAGATTTCTCCTTTGTTTGAATAAAGGGTAACAAATCAACCATCTTTGTAATAAACTTCGACTCGGTTTGGTACGATGTATTAAAACCCCAGATTGTGTTAGAAATAGCCTCGCTACCAAAGCTCACTTTTTGTGTAAGTGGCCTTTCAGTCAAATTAAGAATTGTGGCTCCAACATTAAAGTTATCGGAGAATTTATAATCGAAATGTGAACCTACTAGCGATTTGGTTTGCAAACTAAACAGCGCATTGCTTTCGACCGAAACAGTAATTGGAGTGCCCGACTCCAGTAATCCCTGATTAATAATCCTAACCGTTCCGAGGTTGTAATCAACAATATAATCCTTATCCTCAAGCAAACGAGCTCCACCAGCAGTAACCACCACAGAACCCTTTGGTATGTTTGGGGCATTGAGGAAAATTTCTGAACCTCCGGACGATTGATACGAGCCCTTCATTATGAACTTGTTCTTATCGGCAATTTGCCGTGCCTTTGTAAGGGTTGAGTCGTATAATTCCTGATATACATATTTACTTGCAGGACCTCCTATTCGAACAGCTAAGTCGCGACCAAAAGGCTCGAGTACTGGAAAAATAATTTTACCGCTTGAGGCATTAATTGTAATACCATCTATAAAGTCGAACACACCATCGGGATTAGCATCGCCCTGAGTATTTACATTGTCAAGATTTAATACTTTAATAAGCGGAACATTGGCGGTATTCCCTTCCTCTATAAAGTTAACGGGAGCACCTGTAGCATCATTCTGGTAAAGAACATCCATCCTAAATTGGTTTTTGCTAACCTGATAGGCATTCATGGTGTAAATATTCTTCATCATTAGATTCCAAGTAGGTAATGATGGCGAAAGGTTTGTACCCTTTAAAAGTTTTAATATTAGCGATTGAGGTGCCGAAATCCCGTCGGTTGAGAACTCTCCGACTTTATATGTTTGCCCATCGAGTGTATACTCAAATGCTACAGCCAAAACCTCATCGGTATTTAACGATGAACTTATTGATATATAACCCAATGCGGTATTCAATGTGTACTCGTTGGTCGATAGCTTTCGGGCGTACTCAATTTTTTCGTAATCGCGACCACCAGTGAATCCTAACGCCTCGAGTGGTGAAAGCGTCGAGTTTACCTCTGAAATATCACGGATACCTGAATAGGTTGTGGTCATCTGGGCATATAAATCGTTCCGTCCGTTATCAACAGGCCCTGTGCCTGTTGGATGCACAACGCTTGGTGCTGAAATGTAGCTATTAGTTTCGCCGAGATCAACAAAAGCAACTATATTCCTTGAGTTTTCGAAATTTGCCTGACGATTAGTAACCCATACCTCAATTTTTGTAATACTTATTCTGGAATTAATAACCGGCAAATACATTAATGCACGATTGTAGTTTTCTCTAAAATAGTGCGATAGGAAAAAGTGTCTATTTGCATCGTACTCGTCGGCCTTAATTTCAAAGTCGCGAATCTGCGCTCCTCCCTTAACCTCAATAACCTGAGTTTGTCCATTTTGCTTAGAAACAACACTAGTAACGTTTAACTTCCCAAATTTAAGTTGCGTTTTAAAGCCAAACAGACTCTGACTTCCAGTTATAAGCGTACCTGGCAGAGGTAACGATACATTTCCTGCTTCGATGCGTTGAATAATCTCATCCTCAAAACCATTGTACTCCACCTTTACATTATTCTCAAAATCGAAGGTCGCTTCGGTGTTGTAATTAACCTCCATTTTTAGCTTTTCACCTATCTTCCCAGCAACATTCATTTGTATTTTAGACTGGAAATCGAATGTTGTATTGCGCCTCTGATCTAGAGGTAATGCGGGATTCTCTGTTTTAGAACTAGAGATACCAAAAACTAGTTCGGCATTTCCCTGAGGTATTATCTCAATTGTATTACTTCCAAATATTCTATCGAATGCTTCTCCACCAACCTGGATGCGAGGCAATATTCCATCGCCTTTGCCGGCAGTTTCGCCAGTTTGCTTCTGCTTCCAATAATCGCGCATAGCTTTTTCAACCCTGTAGCTGCGGTACTCCTCTGCACTCATAACACGGGGAATTGCAATGCTGTACTGGCCTACCTTTTCGTAAACGGTGTATTGCTGTGTTGTAGGATCGTACTCAACAACCTGGGTAATATTGGATGGATCGCTAAGGAAAAAAGGTGATTGAGGCATATCCTTCCCAAATCCTACTTTTGAAGGTAGGGGCAATGGTAATTTTGATGTATCCTGATCAAAATAGTTTGGACTATTTGCAAATGATAAATACGGGGCAATTAAGAAGGATAGTAAAACAAATCCTAACTGAAACAAAGCAAATATATAACCTCTAACTAACTTCAAAATAAACTGGTATATAACTACAATCTCTTTAACGACATCTTAATAAGCCCCTCAACAGGCAAATTGCCTTCCGATTTGATGACCTGATCGAGAACTTTTTCCGCTGCAACTTTTGCAAAACCTAACATCACCAATGCTGATAACGCTTCTTGCTTTGATGTATTGTTTACACCACCAACTATTTCTGAGGAAAAACCACTAACAGCAGTTACCTTATCTTTCAAATCAACAATAATTCGTTGAGCCGTTTTTAACCCTATCCCCTTAACCTGCTTTATTAGGTTTATGTTCTCAGTTGCAATAGCTGTTTGGATTTCGGGAACCGACAGCGATGATAAAATTAATCTGGCGGTATTTGCTCCAACACCCGATACGCTTATTAGCAAGCGGAATAACTCACGCTCCTGAGCACTAGCAAATCCGTAAAGTAAATGTGCATCCTCCCTTACAACCTGATGCAAAAAGAGCTTTATCTCCTTTTTTCCATCGATGGCAGAATAAGTTTGTAATGAAATATTAATGTAATAGCCAACCCCGCTACTTTCGACAATAGCGCTTGTGGGAGTAACATCTTCTAATTTTCCAACTATATACTCATACATAACCGGGCTGGATTAAAATTCAACCTATAACTCAAATATTAAAAACAACTATATCTTATCTGGATCGACAGTTTTTAATGGATTTGCCGTTAGTTCCTTGTGATATTGCCTGTTTTTAAAAAGATCGACAGCTAAATATAGAGCCTGGCGGAAAGAGTTGGGGTTAGCCTCGTTCTTGCCAGCCAAATCGTAAGCGGTACCATGATCGGGAGAAGTGCGAACTATAGGCAATCCTGCCGTAAAATTAACACCTGTATCGAAATTGATAACCTTGAATGGAGCCAGTCCTTGGTCGTGATACATGGCAAGAATTGCATCAAACTTAGTAAAGCTATCGGAGCCAAAAAAACCATCGGAAGGGTAAGGTCCCATTGCAACAATACCCTCTTCGTTTGCTTGGCTTAACGCAGGGATTATAATATCTCGCTCTTCCAAACCAATTACGCCATGATCACCCGCATGTGGATTTAGACCCATTACAGCAATTCTAGGACGACGTATTCCAAAATCTTCGACCATCGACTTATTAAGCAATCTTAATTTTGTGAGAATAGCTTCCTTCGTAATTAAAGAAGGAACCTGTGAAAGAGGAACGTGACCGGTAACAACTCCAACCTTCATTGTTTCGCTCACAAGCAGCATAAGTACTTCTTTTGTATCGAAAGCACTTGCAAGATACTCGGTATGTCCAGGAAACTTAAAGTCAGCACTCTGGATATTATACTTATTAATTGGGGCAGTAACTAGCACGTCAATTTTGCCTGCCTTAATATCAGCAATTGCAGCCTGAAGTGCCAATAATGATCCTTGTCCACCATACTCAGTCGATTTTCCCAGTTCAACCCGAACATTATCGTCCATACAATTAATTATGTACGCTTTTCGAGGAGTAGCCTCGTCGGAATCCTTAATTTGATTAAAGCTGAAATTTTCAACATTAAGCGCTTTTCTGTGATAAGCTGCCACCTTTGGGGAACCGTAAACTATGGGTGTGCAAAATTCAATAACCCTTGGATCCATAAGGGTTTTTATTATCACCTCGTAACTTATTCCATTTATATCGCCTTGGGTTATACCAACCCTAATTCGTTCGTCGTTCATGATAATCTGTTCAGATTAGTTGGGTTAAATGTACAAAAGTAAAAAAAAGAGGCTAACTAATCCGATACCTTATACAAATTCTTTCATAAACTAAACAAATAGAACTAGAGTTCTGTGATTTTGTTTGCTCTAACAATTTGTTCTCAACAAAACTTACGATAATTTGTAATTATCATTGTAAAGCAAGTGCGTATACAAGAAACTATAAAAACTTAATTTATTTGGTACTTTTGCAAACCAAAGTAGAATAAAATGGATTTGAATCAACTATATACAAAAGCTCTTAATGCTGAAGAGCTAACAGTTGCCGAGGGTTTGTTCCTTTACAAAAATGCACCAACACAGGATTTAATTTTTATTGGAGGTGAACTGCGCAAAAAACATAACCCATCCAATAAGGTAACATGGCAAATAGATAGAAATGTTAACATTACTAACGTTTGTGTTTCGGGTTGTAAGTTCTGCAATTTTCACTGTAACCTTAGCTCCGACAATGCCTTTATTACAAGTATTGCCGAATACAAAATTAAGATAGAGGAGCTTGAACGCTATGGAGGCGATCAACTTCTTCTGCAGGGAGGACTTCATCCAAAACTTGGGTTGAGCTTTTATGCTGATCTTTTTAATGAACTAAAAGGAATGTTCCCAAATATTAAGCTACATGCACTCGGACCTCCCGAAATTGCATTTATTGCCAAAAAAGAGCGAATGAGTTACAGCGATGTGCTTGAAGCTCTAATTGAAGCCGGATTGGACAGTTTGCCCGGGGCTGGAGCCGAGATACTTGTGGATAGAGTTAGGAAGTACATTTCGCCTGGAAAACCCGACAGTCAAGCTTGGCTCGACGTTATGGGGGAAGCGCATAAATTAGGATTGGTTACCTCTGCAACAATGATGATTGGGCACGTTGAAACAATGGAAGAAAGGTTAGAGCACCTAGTTAAACTGCGCGATTTACAGGCCAAGAAACCCGAAGATGTTCCTGGATTTTTAAATTTTATTGTTTGGACATTTCAGGACAAAGGGACTAAACTTGAGGTTGATGGTGTAATTAACAAAGTGTCTGCCGAGGAATACATCCGCACAATTGCAATATGCCGGATTATACTGAATAATATTCGCAACATTCAAGCATCGTGGCTAACAGTTGGTGTTGACACTGCTCAGGTATGCTTACATGCAGGCGCAAATGACTTTGGATCGATAATGATAGAGGAAAATGTGGTTTCGTCTGCAGGGGCAAAACACAAAATGGATGCCTACGGCATTCAAAAGGCAATTGTCGATACTGGCTTTGAACCCCAACTCAGGAATCAACGCTACGAGTATATTGTTCTGCCCGATTGCGAGTTCAGCAAAATATACTCCGTTGAAGAACTAAAGAGTGTGGATAGAGCATTATAATAAACCTCTCTTATAATTAAATTAAAATTCCGGACTAAATGCCCGGAATTTTTTGTTGATACCTTAGATGGTTTCAACTACATATAATCAATTATGACGGATTGATTTAAAATATTGATAGAAAAACGAATTACTTTGATTTTAGGAGTTGATTATCGATAATATCCTTAAACATTTTCTTTGTTTCTTCGGGTGTACGGGCAATGC
>WBUV01000200.1 GCA_008933525.1 Bacteroidales bacterium
GTATAGCATAATATGATAATGTTATATTGTTATTGATTAAAAATTGTAAACAAAAGTATCAATTTGGTTTCGAACTGAAATGATAAAACTCAATTATTAATAATGTTTTTGAGCAACTGTTTTAACTATTCAAAAACGGATTGCTAACACGCTCTTTTCCAATTGTCGACGAATCGCCATGACCCGAAAAAATCATTACATCATCGGGCAGCGTTAGCAACTTTGTCGTGATGCTATGGATTATAGTATCGAAACTTCCTCCCCCTAAGTCGGTTCTACCAATGGAACCTTGAAATAGAGTATCGCCAGTAATCAATATCTTATCCTTTTCAGAGTACAGACAAACACCTCCAAGGGTATGTCCTGGGGTATGGATGACCTTTATGGTTGTGTTCCCGAACTTTAACTCATCGCCATTATCGAAAGTTTTCTCAACCTTAGGAACAGTGTCAATTACAAGTCCAAACATCATTGCGTGCTGTGGAGCCATCTGTATAGTTGGCAACTCCTCGCGGTGGGCGAAGCAATCCACATTGTAAATATCCTGCAAAGCATTAATTCCCAAGATATGGTCGATATGGCAATGTGTGTTCACCAAAAACTTAACTATGAGTTTGTTATCATCGGTAAAGCGCTTAACCTCGGCCGCCTCCGATGGTGTATAACAACCAGCATCAACAATAATAGCCTCGCCAGTTTCGTCGTAAAGCAAATATGTATTCTCCTGAAAAGGATTAAAAACAAACTGTTTGATTTTCATATATATCGTTATTCTTTGTCAGTTATGCGTTGCCCGTTGTTTTCAAAAACGAAAAAACTTTCACTTATTAACCAATTACCCAATCACTTATTTGTACCTTTTAACAACGGAACGAATATAAAGTTTCCGTGCGTAGTTGTTTTAATTTCCGTAGGGCTTATTTTCTCAATAAGAGTCATTGCTTGACTCCTATCGTCGCCAACAGGTATAACCATTCTGCCGCCTACAGCCAATTGCTCAACCAAAGCTTCAGGAATTTCAGAGGCTCCAGCAGTAACCAAAATCTTATTGTATGGACCATAGTTTGGCACACCCTTGTAACCATCGCCATAAAAAAAGTGGGGATGATACCCCATCTCCTCCAGTAAAGCCTTGGCATTTAGGTAAAGTTCACGCTGGCGCTCAATGGTGTAAACTCTGGCCTTCATCTCCATAAGAATGGCTGTTTGATATCCTGAACCAGTACCAACCTCCAAAACCTTGTCCATATGGTTTATCTGTAGCAACTCAGTTTGGAAAGCCACAGTATAGGGTTGAGAGATTGTTTGACCTGCGCCAATGGGGAAAGCTTGATCGCGATAGGCAAAATTTAAAAAACCACTCTCCATAAAGAAATGACGTGGAACTTTAAGGAGTGCATCTAAAACACGCTTATCGGTAATTCCCTTTGCCTCAACCTCCTCAACCAGTTTCTTTCTAAGTCCTTTATGCTGAAAAGTATCCTGTTGTAACATTTTATGCTTTTAAATATCTACAAAGATAGAATCAATTTTTGATGTAGCTACCTGATAAATGTTATTAAAAGGTTGATAAATACTAATTGGTTAATCCGGCTCAAAAAACTAAAATGTCTTATGTTTGTGCAACGCAATTTTAAAAACAATGCAAAAAATTGGCTTTGCAATAAATTCATTTTCAGAAAATAACCCGATAGACACAATTCTCACAAACACTAACTCCCAATTTGCGGGTCTTTGGGTTGAAGAACCATCATCTATCAACGAAATTATAAAGTATAAACCTGAGAATCGTATCGATGATTTAATGGACAACTGCGAAATGCTTATTATTGACTGCTCTGCACAGCAAAAGTTTGAAATAATATCAAAAGCTATAAAAAAGGGCGTTGTTCCAATTGTTAACAATATTGATGGGCTCAACACTGCCGCACTTTTCCTTTTGCAACAATTAGCCAACGAAATAGGAGTGAACATTGTATTTGCCAACCTAGGTTACGAACTGAATAAGAACCAAACTGCTTTAGAGTTGCCATTCATTGGGCATCTGAAGCGAAGTGTTCGTGAAAGCATAAATACAGAGGAGGACTTACTGCGCTATTTAAAAAACGATATTGCCACAGCTCTCAAAATTTCTAAATTAGATGTTCGTAAAACAAGAGTATATGGCCTTCCTGCATGCTCAAGTATTCCGATTAGCTTAATGATAATGGTAGACTTTAGCAATAACTCGGTATTCACTTACACATTTCAGCAAAACACAGCACTATCGAACTTTGAATTGGAGGTGCTATTAACTGATAGTTCTAAAAATATCAGCATTTCGTTTTCAGAACATAATGATGATAATTTGAGGGAAACACTACAAAACTTCCAAAACAACTTCCAAAATATTAAAAACATAGAACTCGCCCTTGAAACAAGCAGGCTTATCGATTCTATTCTATCGAAAATTAATCAATAAAACGCACTCGTGAGTCGGAATCAACTCAAAAATGGCTAAATTGGCAGATTCAAAAAAGTGAGTTGTGGTTAAAAGAATTCAGATTGCAAAATATATTCTATTCGACTTTTTAGGAAGCGCTATTGCTTGGATTATTTTCAATATCTACCGAAAAAAAATAGTTGAATCGCAATTATTCGGAATGGACCTTTCGTTCGTTCCTGACACCAAATTTTACATAGGCATTTTCGTTTTCCCAATTTTTTGGATATCGCTATTTGGGTTAGCGGGATTTTACCACGACGTTTTTCGCAAATCGAGGCTTAAAGAGCTTAGCGGATCCATTGGCTATACGTTACTTGGCTGTTTGCTCATATTTTTTGCAATGCTTCTGGACGATTACATAGTATCGTATAAAAGTTACTACCAAATACTACTTAGCCTTTTCTCGTTGATTTTCATCCTTACCTATTTCCCTCGCTTAGTTCTTACCACAAAAACAATTCACAAGGTTCACTCCCGCAAAATTGGGTTTCCGTCAGTTATTGTTGGCAGCGGCGAAAAAGCGCTAAATCTTTACGGAGAACTAGAAACCGAAAAGAAATCGCAAGGGTATAAGCTAATTGGCTACATCAAAATAAACAAAGACGACAAGGATTTAATTAACGAAAAACTAAACTATCTTGGAGAAATTGAATCTATCGGCAGTTTAGTAGATAAACTTAAAGTTGAAGAAGTTATACTTGCCACCGATCAGGAAAATCCCGAAACGTTAACAAGGATCATTAACGAATTACTATCGCTAAACGTTATAATTAAGGCAATTCCAAGTATGTACGACTACCTGTCGGGTAGAGTTAAAATGACAGGAATACTGAGCGCCCCCTTGCTGAATATATCCTTTGAACTAATGCCTCCTTGGCAAGCAAACCTAAAACAGGTAATAGATTACACATTTGGAACAATTGCTTTCATAATACTTTTACCATTAATATTAGCCTTGGCAATCATTATAAAACTATCGTCGAAAGGGCCAATTCTATACAAACAGGAGCGCATAGGGCAATTCGGGAAGCCTTTCACTCTGCTCAAATTTCGGAGTATGTACAGCGATGCTGAGATTCAGGGACCTGCCCTATCGAGCAAAAACGATCCTAGAGTTACGCCTGTTGGACGTTTTATGCGGAAAACAAGGCTCGACGAGCTTCCCAACTTCATCAATGTAATTAAAGGAGATATGTCCTTAGTAGGCCCCAGACCAGAAAGACAGTTCTATATTGATCAAATTCTAAGAATTGCTCCACACTACATACATCTTCAAAAAGTAAAACCTGGGATAACCTCGTGGGGACAAGTTAAGTATGGTTATGCAGAGAATGTGAATCAAATGGTGGAGCGTTTAAAGTACGACTTGCTTTACCTCGAAAACATGTCGCTAATTGTTGATTTTAAGATTATTATCTACACGCTGATTACCGTGATTAGAGGTAGAGGGGTTTAAACTACTTAAGCGGAAAAATCTTAATTGGTCTGTAAAGAGCGCCTTTAGTGGTTAACGTGCTCTGATAAAAAATAACTTTATCGACCAAAACATCCTGAAAGGCCTTATCCTTATACACCTGCAAAGAATTCTGCAATTGCTGTTTACTTTTCAAAAACTTAACTCGGCCTAACGTTAGATGTGGCGAATAAACTTTGTTTACATCCTCAAAACCAAAAGGTAATAGGGTTTCGTCTACTTTGTGTTTGAGCGCCAAAAGCGAATCGTTGGATTCAAAACCAGCCCAAATAACCTTTGGGTCGGGGCGACCAAAAGTCCCAAGGCCTTTTATTCTAATGCTAAATTGAGGAACTGACTGTAAAACTTTTTGAAGTTCGGCCGATATTTGATTTACTTGATTATTCTCTGTTTCTCCAAGGAAAAGCAATGTTAAATGTAGCGTGGCTGTATCGACCCACTTTATACTATCATCCCTTAGAACGTTTTTAAGTTTGTAAAATACACTTAGCAACTCTTCGCCAGGCTTAATATCTATGCCAATAAATGTTCTCAAATTATCCATAGTGTGGAGTTTTATGTATCGACAAATAAACAAAAAGTATTATATTGTATCAAAATAACAAAAACAAATCAACTATGAGCAACCATAAGAAATTTGCTGTAGTAATATCGGGCTGTGGAGTTTACGATGGCGCCGAAATTCACGAAGCGGTTATGACCCTTTACGCCATAACCAAAAACGGCTGCACATACCAAATTTTTGCACCCAATATTCAACAACATCACGTTGTAAACCATATAAATGGCAATGTGATGAACGAAACACGGAATGTTCTGGTAGAGTCGGCTCGAATTGCCAGAGGCAATATAAAACCATTATCGGAATTCAACCCAGAGTTATTCGATGCACTAATTTTCCCTGGAGGTTTTGGCGTAGCAAAAAATCTGTCATCGTGGGCATTTGATGGTGCAAATTGCAAAGTAATTCCAGAAGTAACAAAGGCAATAAAAGATATGCATTCGGCACACAAACCCATAGGAGCCCTTTGTATATCTCCAGTATTACTAGCCAAAGTAATTGGGAGCGCAACATTAACCATTGGCAAGGATGCATCCACGGCCAAAGCATTGGAGAGCATTGGTGCAAGGCACCAACAAACGGGTCACGGACAGGTTGTAGTTGATGAACGTAACATGCTATTCAGTACACCATGTTATATGCTCGATGCAACAATAGTCGACATTGCAAATGGTGCTAAAGCGATAGTTTCAGAAATGCTTAAATGGATGAGATAAGGGATTATAAATTCAACTAGATTAGCCCTTGCTCATAAAGTATAATTAACTCGTTTAAAACTTTATCCTCGCCATAAGGGTCAAATTTTGATTTGAGATTTGTCCCAAATATTCGGGCTACGCCCTGCCAAAAACCTGCGGAGAAACCACCTTTCAACTCCTTTACCAATTCATAGGAGGTTTGTCCGGTTTCTCTATCAATTAACTTTATAAGCATTCGGCCCTGTGAGATTGTGAGCTTAACGAGTTGCTTTTCAAATTCAGATCGCATTTCCTTTTCGGATTGCTTTATGTATGCATCAATTTCCCTTTTAGATTCAAGTGTTTTAATATGCTCATTCATCTCGTAAAGCTTATTCTTAGCAATTTGAGCATAGGGATAGGTTTTCTTTAAATTACGGATTAGTTTATAGTACTGTTGCATATCGCGATTACTCTTGAATCTTCGCTTGCCAAACTTAACAACCTCCCTTATTTGAATGTGTGGAATTGTGTCGCCATCAAGTACTGTAGAAGGAAAAACCAAAATGGTTTTAATCTCACTATAGTCCTGAGCACTTAAACTCAAACTCATAGTTAAAACTATACCAAATAATGTTACTAAACTTTTCATTCTAGTATTCCACTCAGAATTTAAACGTAAAAAAACACTGTTCAGATTCAAAAACAACAATAAACGTATTACAAAGTTGAACAAAAGTATTATAAATTGTCAAAACAAATGTTGTTCCGTTTCCACTTCGAAAAATTAAAAACCATAGAAAACTTAGGTTCTTTTCCTAAGATTTTGTGATCAAAACATTGGTAAAATATTTCTATTATTAGAGGATTTTTTTGAATGGAGAGTCGTTATTATTTGAATGATTTAGAGATATTTATAATTTTCTTCAATTCAAATTGTTGTGGTTTTGAAGTAGCTCTCCGAAAACGTTTTCGAAAAATGAGATAGTATTGAAATGCCCTCCATGAGGATATGTTGGGGCA
>WBUV01000201.1 GCA_008933525.1 Bacteroidales bacterium
GTATTAAATATGCTAAGTAAGAGGCAACTATTCCTAAACCACGTTGCCCAAACATCTGATTCCCCCCTTATGCTTGAAGTGGAAAGCGCCGAGGGGGTTTATCTTTTTGGGCCAAATGGTGAAAAACATTTCGATTTGATATCTGGGGTTTCCGTTAGTAATGTAGGACATAGCCATCCAAAAGTTGTTGATGCGGTTAAACAGCAGGTCGATAAGTATATGCACCTTATGGTGTATGGCGAGTTCATACAAAATCCTCAGGTGCAATTGGCAACCAAACTTGCAAGCATTCTACCCAAATCGTTAGATTCCGTTTACTTTCTAAACTCAGGAAGCGAAGCCATTGAAGGGGCAATGAAACTGGCTAAACGGTATACTGGAAGAACCGAAATAGTATCGTTCAAAAATGCATACCACGGAAGCACACAGGGCTCCCTAAGCATTATGGGTGGCGATAAGTTTAAACAGGCATTCAGACCATTACTTCCCGATGTTCGTCATCTGGACTACAATAATACGGAACAATTAAACCAAATTACTAGCAAAACTGCCTGTGTTATTGTTGAACCAATACAGGGCGAAGCAGGCGTTGTTCTTCCAAAAGATAATTTCCTTAGTCAACTCAGGGAACGTTGCTCAAAAGTTGGCGCAATGCTAGTTTTCGATGAAATTCAAACAGGACTTGGTCGTACTGGAAAAATGTTTGCTTTTGAAAATTACAATATCACACCCGATATTCTTGTTCTGGCAAAAGCGCTTGGAGGCGGAATGCCCTTGGGAGCATTTATAGCATCAAAGGAGATTATGTGGAGCCTTACAAACAATCCTGTTCTTGGACACATTACCACCTTCGGAGGTCATCCAGTTTCCTGTTCTGCTGCGCTATCATCAATTAATGTGATTTTAGACGAAAAACTGATTGATTCCGTTAGTAAGAAGGAGGAAATCTTCAGGGAGATTTTGGAAAAGCATCCTTTAGTAAAAGAGGTTCGCTCCAAAGGATTGTTAATGGCTGTGGAATTGGGCAGTTTCGATAAAATGTTAGACCTTGTAAAGTTTGGAGTTAAAAATGGATTTATTACGGACTGGTTTTTGTTCTGTGATACTTCGTTCAGGATATCGCCACCGTTAACCATAACCGAGGAGGAGTGCCGGTTGGCTGCAGAGTTGATTGTTAAAGGGCTGGATGAGATTAATGGGTAATTTATAATGAGTAATTGATAATTTAGAATTAGAGATGTTCTATAAAAATGATAAGTTTTGATAAAAACCAAATACCTATTTGATAAACTTAATATCGCGCTCCTACGGAGCTTAAGAATAAATGATTTTTCTTTTACTATAAATATTCAGCAGCTCTGCTGCTAATACTTGAGCCGCATAGCGGCAAAATATTTATAGATAAGAAGAATCTTAATATTCGAACTACAGAGTAGCGCAATATTAGTACAAAGAACTTAAATAGTCTAATCGTAAAGCAATGATTAAGTGTAAATTAATATAAAATCAAAATCTATGGATTTGAAGAGATTTGCTTGCTTTTTATGTTTTTTATTTATATCTTTTGGATTATTTGCTCAAAATACTCCAGAAAATTCATTGGTTAAGCAGGAGGAAATTTTGTCATCGTTGCTTAAATCAATTGCCAAGGAGACAAGTTTTACCGTAAAGGATTCTTTGAATGCTCAATTCAAAAAAACTTTTGAGCAAACATTGCTGATTAACGGCTCAATGCTATATCCTTTCGACTCGTTAAAAAGCATTGGTAAACTAACATCTAACGATAAAAAAGTAAGAGTTTTCACATGGAATTTGCCACAATCGGCTGGCTTACATCAATACTTTGGATTTATTCAAGTTAGGAAAAGCGACGGAAGCATTGCAGTGCATAGCTTAATTGACAACAGAAAAAATGTAAAAGACCTCAACAACGAAAGGTTAAATCCAGGAAAGTGGTTGGCAGGACTTTACTATCAAATTGCCGAAATAAACTTCAACTCACAAACTCACTACATTTTACTGGGCTTCGATTTCAATAATCTTTTCACATCAAAAAAAATAATTGAGGTTCTATCGCTCGATGGCAATGAAAACCCTGTTTTTGGATTGCCTGTTTTCAATGTTGATAATAAGATGATGCTATCGCGAATAGTTTTTGAGTTCTCAGCAAGAGCCGTTTTCACCCTAAGGTATATTGCTGAGCAACAAATGATTATTTTCGACCACCTCTCCCCTGCCAAACCTGAGTATCTGGGCGATTTTCAGTTCTATGGACCCGACTCATCCTTCGATGGATTTAAGTTGGAGAATGGGAAATGGGTATATGTTCGCGATTTAGATTTACGAAATCCGCGCCGTGAAAGGCCTAAACCTGTTGATGCACCTGTGGAGATAAAAGAACCTAGTTTCATCTATAAACCTTCTGCAGGAAAAACACTCTAACCTTTAGTTTTAGGTAAATTATTGCCAAATTTGTAGTTTGCAGCATACATTTAATGCTTGCAGTAATAGTTTGTATTACATAACTTTAATAATATAACGATGAATATAAAAACAATGATTTTGCTTACAGCAACTGCTGCTGGATTAACTTTAACCAGCTGTAAAACCGAAAAGGAAGCAACTCCTTTCAAATGGCAAGTGGACCAATTTGCCGATGTTCGTATTATGCGCTATCAAATCCCAGAGTTTGATTCGCTTACCCCAAACCAAAAGGTTCTTGTTTACTACCTTAGCGAAGCGGCTAAATGCGGACGCGATATTATTTGGGACCAAAACTACAAGTACAATTTAACTGTACGATCAGTGCTTGAAAGCATTTATAACGGCTACACTGGCGATAGAAATAACGCCAACTGGGAGCAGTTTATGGTTTACCTAAAACGTGTATGGTTCTCCAACGGTATTCATCATCACTACTCAAACGATAAGTTTATTCCAGAATTTACCCAGGAATATTTTGCTGAACTGGTAAAAAACACTCCTGCCGATAAGTTCAACACCACATTGGGTTCTACCGATGAGATTATTACAAACCTCACTCCTATCCTATTCGACCCGAATGTTGCAACAAAACGCGTAAATCAGGATGCCGGAGTTGATATGGTTGCAGCATCGGCTTGCAACTATTACGAGGGTGTAACTCAAAAAGAGGTTGAGGATTTCTACGCAAAAATGATGAACCCAAAGGATACAACGCCTATCTCCTATGGTTTAAACTCCAAACTAGTTAAGGAGAACGGCAAGGTTATTGAAAAGGTTTGGAAGATTGATGGAATGTACGGAGCTGCTATCGCAAAAATAGTTTACTGGCTTGAAAAGGCTGCTACAGTTGCAGAGAACGAGCATCAACGTAACATTATAAACACACTTATTGAGTACTACAAGAGTGGCGATTTGAAGAAATTCGACGAGTACAACGTACTTTGGGTTAGTGATGTTAACTCACACATTGATTTTGTGAATGGCTTTATTGAGAATTACGGCGACCCAATGGGATACAAATCGAGCTGGGAGGCTGTGGTTAACTTTAAGAATCTTGAGGCTACACGTCGTACCACAATAATTGGCGATAATGCTCAGTGGTTCGAGGACAATTCTCCTATTGATGAGCAATTCAAGAAAAAAGAGGTAAAAGGTGTTAGCGCAAAGGTTATCACTGTTGCTCAACTTGGAGGCGATTGCTACCCAACAACTCCTATTGGAATTAACCTTCCAAATGCCGATTGGATTCGTAAATATCACGGTTCAAAATCGGTTACAATGGATAATATTACGTACGCATACGACCAAGCCGCTCAAGGCAATGGTTTTATGGAAGAATTTGCTTGGTCGCCAGAGGAGATTGAACTAAGCAAGCAGCACGGCTCACTTGCAGGAAACCTACATACTGATTTGCACGAATGTTTAGGTCACGGTTCGGGTCAATTGGCCGAAGGTGTTAAGGGCGACGAACTTAAAAATTACGGTTCGCCACTTGAAGAAACACGTGCCGATTTATTTGCACTATACTTCATTATGGATGAAAAAATGGTTGAACTTGGCATTATGCCAACGTTGGATGTTGCAAAAGCTGAGTACAACAACTATATCCGCAATGGTTTAATGACCCAACTTACCAGAATTGAGTTTGGTAAAACCATTGAGCAGGCACATATGCGTAACCGTCAGCTAATTGCTAGCTGGTGCTACGAGAATGGTAAAGCGGAGAATGTTATTGAAAAGAAAACCCGCGATGGCAAAACCTACTTTGTAATTAACGACTACGCAAAGCTTCGCAATCTGTTTG
This sequence comes from Bacteroidales bacterium, assembly GCA_008933525.1. GTDB lineage: Bacteria > Bacteroidota > Bacteroidia > Bacteroidales > Tenuifilaceae > SB25. The sequence goes on from WBUV01000201.1 coordinate 4,289, forward strand.
GCACGCTGCTAAAAGAAATCCAAAGAATAAAATCGACAGGCGATTACGAGGCTGGTAAAAAAATGGTTGAAACCTATGCAGTTCAAATCAACCCTGAACTTCACAGAGAGGTTCTTGACCGTTTCAACAAGCTAAAACTAGCCCCTTACGGTGGATTTATGAACCCACAACTTGTTCCTGTGATGGAAGGCGATAATATTGTTGATATTAAGGTTGAGTATCCTGAAAACTATGTTCAGCAGATGCTTGATTACTCAAACAACTACGGTTTCTTGCCTTTGATTAACTAATTTTTTGAATATTCTACGCTAATAAAGGTCGATACTTAATTGTATCGACCTTTTTACTTATAATTGTATTCTTATTTTTACTACCTTTAATTCTCCAACTATAACTAAATGCTCGAATCAATAAACATAGAATTTCGCACCTTTATATTTATTGTTGAGTTCAATACCGAGTTTGCGCATAGCATTATTGAGGGTATTGATATCCCAAAACGAACAACGGTGAGGAGTTTCCCTTCGGGCGAAAAGTTTATTCAGCATTTATCAACCCTGAAATTCAGAAGAAACGATTTGGTTATTGTATTCATGGGATACAATTTTTTGGATGATTACAACCACTCATTGATGAATGGAATTGAGATTCTTGAGTCGATAAAGCATGTAAACCCTAAAATTGAAGTAGTAATGATGGCTGGCGAGGGCGAGAAGGAATACGGAGCTTACGTTATGAAACTTGGTGCACACGCATTTATTCCCAAGGACGACAATATTGCAACTCGTGCCAATAATATAATAATGCGTCTTTGCGGAAATAGAAATATCAACTCTAAGAAACGTCTACTAAAAATCACATTTATTATTTGGCTTATCACCTTGGTAGCATTAATTATTTCGTTAATAGTTAATTTTTAGCAAACCTCTGCCAATTTATCCTCAAAAATGACCTTCTGGCAGTTTCTGCCATTAACATTCACTTGTTCAATTTATTAATTTACAGCTACTTAAATCAAAGCATTGCAAACCTATGTCAGTCGTTTGTAAATGGCACCCTGTTTGACAAATAGCCAATGCCATAACTATGTTTAACCATAAAATTATATACTATGCAAACAGGAAAAATTAATGTTACTACCGAGAACATTTTTCCCATTATCAAGAAATTTCTTTACTCCGACCACGAAATTTTCCTTCGTGAGTTAATATCCAACGCAGTTGATGCCACTCAAAAACTTAAAACCTTAGCATCGGTTGGTGAGTTTAAGGGCGAAATTGGCGATACAACGATTCGAGTTAAACTCGACTCTAAAGCAGGAACCCTAACAATTTCCGATAGCGGAATTGGTATGACTGCCGACGAGATTGAGAAATACATCAACCAAATTGCATTCTCTGGTGCAGAGGAGTTCCTTGCAAAGTATAAGAATCAGGCCAACGGAATTATTGGTCACTTTGGTTTAGGATTCTACTCATCGTTTATGGTGAGCGATAAGGTTGAAATTGTTACCCGCTCATGGAAGGACGATACAAAAGCTGTAAAATGGTCGTGCAACGGCTCACCCGACTACAACTTGGAGGAAACCGAACGCGAAAATCGTGGAACAGATATCATCCTTTATATAAATGAGGAATCCAAGGAATTCCTTGAAGATTCTAGAATTGACGGTTTACTTAAAAAGTATTGCCGCTACTTACCTGTTTCAATTGCCTTTGGAACTATTAAGGAGTGGAAGGATGGAAAAGAGGTTGAAACTGGCAAGGATAAAATTATCAACGATACCAATCCTTTGTGGACCCGTAAGCCAGTTGATTTGAAGGATGAAGACTATCAAAAATTCTACCACGACCTTTACCCTGTAGCAGAGGAACCTCTTTTCAACATTCACCTAAATGTTGATTATCCGTTCAACCTAACAGGGGTACTTTAC
>WBUV01000202.1 GCA_008933525.1 Bacteroidales bacterium
ATAATTTACTCTCTAAAATCTCGGTTAAACTAACAAACGATCCACGCTTACTCCTATAATATACTATTGATTTTGCTTGATAATCGGTTAAGTATGGGTGATTTTTTAACTCTTCGTATGTTACCATATTAATGTTAATCCGCTTTACAGCCAAACTATCGATCCAGATATTTGGCCTTATGGTGCTAATAAGCTCGTTATTTAGACCATAAACCTCGGAAAGTTGATTAATGCTATAAAATCCGCCTAAAAGGTTCCGATACAGTATAATTCGTCGAGCAAACGATCGGCCAATTCCCTTTATTTTTGTTAAAGATATTGAATCGGCAGAGTTTAGTTCAACTAAAATGGCCTGAACGGGCACATTAGCTTTTGTGCTATCGGCAATGAGATAGTTCTCGCTAATTCGAACCCAAGGCTTTAGTCTCAAAAAGGTAGCAGAATCTATTACATGGATTTTTGATAGGTCGTTAGCTGTTTTAAACCGACCTCCTTTAGTTCTATAATTTATTACAACCTGAGCCTGTTTGTGGGATAGCCCTAAATCTACCAAACTATCCATGTTTACTGTATTAGGGTCAAAGTAGAATTGTTTTATTTCCTTTATGAAACTCAGCTCCTCCTTAAGAGCAGAATGATCGTTAGGTTCTCTGTTAACTGGTTCAGTATACTCCAAAGAGCGGAAAAAACTATCAACTTTCTGGTGCGTATCGTTATCTATATTGCTATTGCTGGTAAGCAAGGGGTTTAGGAAAAATGTTATTGTTACTAAAGCTATTAGTATAATAGCTAATACAATTGTTCCATTTTTTTCACTCTTTGTATAAATGAAAAACCGCTTAATATTACTTATGGTTTTTTTCCATGCCATATATCCTTAATTAAAAAGTTCTCCATTCTTATACCTTCTCCAATAGCTTAATAAGTCAATACGAACCTCTTTAGATAGAATAATCAGACCGACAATATTTGGAAAGGCCATACCCAATATCATCATATCGGAAAAGTCCATTACTGCATTCAAGTTTGAGGCACTCCCTATTACAACACATGAAAGGAATAAGAAATAGTAAACTTTAGGCGATATACTTTCGCTTTTGAAAATTCTCAGGAAAAAATCGCCAAATAAATAATTAAAACCCTTTAGTCCATAGTATGACCAAGAAATCATTGTTGAGAAAGCAAAGAGTAAGATTGCCACAGCTAAAACGTACGGAAACCAGGGTAATACCGTTTTAAATGCAGCGGAAGTTAATTGCGCCCCTTGCAAATTATCGGGATTGGTGTAAAGCCCTGTAAAATTAATTACAAGAGCGGTCATAGTACATATTACAACAGTATCGATAAAGGGTTCGAGCAGGGCAACAATTCCTTCGCTAACGGGTTCATCAGTTCTTGCTGCCGAATGCGCTATTGATGCTGAACCAATTCCAGCTTCATTGGAAAAAGCTCCACGTTGAAATCCAATAATTAAAGCGCCAAAAAAACCACCCGAAATTGCATCTATACCGAATGCATTTCTGAAGATCATTACAAAAACCTCTCCTACTCGAGAAATATTCATTGCAATGATTAATAAAGATGCCCCTACATATATTATTACCATAATTGGGACAATCTTATCGGCTACCCTTGCTATGCTTTTTATGCCACCGATTACGACCAACCCAACAAGAAAAGCCATCACTACGCCAAATAAAACTCCATTCCCCTTAAGTTGAGGTATAATATAACTTATTTGTGCAAAGGCTTGATTTGATTGAAACATATTTCCGCCACCAAATGATGCTCCAATTACAAGAATAGAAAAAAGAATCGCCAAAAACTTTCCTAAATACTTCAAATTATGTTTCTCTAAACCTTTGCTCAGGTAGTACATTGGACCGCCAGAAACTCTTCCTTTGGAATCGATAATCCTATACTTTTGGCCAAGGGTACATTCGGTAAATTTTAATGACATTCCAAGCAACCCCGCCATAATCATCCAAAATGTGGCTCCAGGCCCACCAATACTTACGGCAATAGCCACTCCTGCTATATTACCAAGGCCAACAGTTGCCGAGAGAGCTGTTGCGAGTGCTTGAAAATGGGAAACCTCTCCCTTAAGGCTATCTTTATCGAGTTTCCCAGTGACCAGTGCAATAGAATGCCGAAAACCCCTAATATTAATAAACCCCATTCGAATTGTAAAAAATACCCCCCACACCATTAACCATAGCACTACCAACGGGAAACGGATACCAAGTTCCAATCCTATTGCTTGAAAAGGATCCCAGAAAAGAACTCTGGAAAGAATCTCGACAAACGGTTCGAAAAAGGAGTTTACACGATCGTCCATAGTAACAATGCTTAGCCTAAAGACCCAAAGAAAATAGAGTATATAAATATGGCTGCAATTGCAAGAGGTGCAATAAACTTTACAATAAACCGATAGTATGGAAAGAACTTAACCTTTAATTTTCCGCTATTGGAAACTTCATCAAGCACATCATCCTTTCGCATATACCATCCAACGAAAATTACGATGAAAAGACCGCCTAAGGGCAATAATACGTTTGATGCCGTAAAGTCTAATAGATCAAAAATTGATTTTTTGAACAGCAATAATGAACTTAGTGGTCCTAATGACAATGATGCAAGCACACCTAAAGCCGAAATTGAGATTGTCGAGATTACTATCGCCTTTTTCCGTGTTATCTTAAACTCCTCGGAAAAATAGGCCACAACTACTTCCAACACGGACACCGTTGAGGTTAGAGCTGCAACTGCCAATAAGGCAAAAAATAAAACTCCGAACAGACTCCCCAAAGGCATCTGTTTAAAAATCTCCGGTAATGTTATGAATACAAGGCTTGGTCCTGATGAAGGTTCTATACTAAAAGCAAACACTGCAGGAAAAATAACCACTCCGGCCAAAATCGCAACTAAAGTATCGGCAATGGAAACATTAACTGCAGTTGACGCAAGGTTTTCCTTTTTACCAAAGTACGACGAGTATGTTATTAAAGTGCCCATACCAAGGCTAAGCGAAAAGAATGCCTGTCCCATCGCAAAAAGCACTGTTTTTGCGGTAATCTTTGAAAAATCTGGATAAAATAGAAATTTTATTCCTTCGAGTGAATTTGGTAGAGTAACAGCTCTAACACATAGTATTATAAGAAAAAGTAAGAGTAAAGGCATTAATATCCTATTGTACTTTTCTATTCCATTCTTAATACCTCCAGCAACAATAAGCGCAGTTAATACCATAAATACTAACTGCCATACAATGGGCCGAAATGGATGTGTAATAAAGTGAGAAAAAGCATTGCTTAAACTTTCATTGGATTGAAAACTACCATCAACAGACCGAACAATGTACTCAAGGGTCCAACCTGCAACTGCGCTATAAAACGAAAGTATCACAAAAGCTGCAACAACACCCATTATTCCTACAAAATACCAAGGAGTTCCAGGGGCTAACGTTTTGAAGGAGCCAAAAACATTACGCTGAGCTCGCCTACCTATTGTAAACTCCGATAGCATAACAGTTACTCCAAGAATAAAAACACAAGCCAAATAGATAAGAAGGAAAGCTCCTCCCCCATTTTGACCAGTTACGTATGGAAATTTCCACACATTTCCAAGCCCGACAGCAGAACCTGCTGCGGCTGCTAAGATTCCAAACTTACTGCTGAAATTATCACGATTAGAGTTTCCAGTTACAGACATAAATGCTTGATTTAGGTTTTGGTGCCCCAAATTGGTAAAAATTGTAATTATAACCAAAGGTTAAACTGAAAAAGAAACCCACATATCTACTCTGCAATAAATACGTGGGTTCTAATTATTAAAAGATTATTTAAGCAATATCTATTTTAGGCTCAAGGTAAACATCCTGAATAGCGTTAAGTATTTTTACTCCATCATCCATTGATTTTTGGAATGCTTTTCGTCCACTTATCAACCCCATGCCCCCGGCACGCTTGTTAACCACTGCAGTAAAAACTGCCTCGGCTAAGTCGCTAGCACCACTCGATGCGCCTCCAGAGTTTATTAATCCAGCACGGCCATTATAGCAGTTTAGAACTTGGTAACGAGTCAAGTCAATTGGGTGATCCGATGAGAGCTGAGTGTAAACCTTATCATGAGTTTTTCCAAAACTAATAGCTTTATACCCTCCATTAGTCTCTGGCAATTTTTGCTTAATAATATCAGCCTGAAGAGTTACTCCTAAATGATTTGCCTGACCAGTTAAATCTGCAGCAACATGGTAGTCAACACCATCCTTTTTAAATGAGTTGTTGCGGAGATAACACCAAAGTACTGTGGCCATTCCAGTTCATGGGCACGTTCAAAGGCCTGAGCCACCTCAATGATTTGACGTGTACTCTCGTCGGAACCAAAATATATTGTGGCCCCCACAGCAGTAGCCCCAAGATTCCAGGCCTCCTCAACAGAACCAAACATAATCTGATCAAACTTATTGGGATAAGTAAGCAACTCGTTATGGTTAATCTTTACTATAAAAGGAATTCTGTGAGCGTATTTTCGGGACATAGATGCTAGTACACCAAAAGTTGATGCAACAGCATTGGCTCCCCCCTCAATGGCAAGTTTAACGATATTTTCCGGATCAAAATAAATTGGGTTAGGCGCAAATGATGCTCCAGCGCTATGCTCAATACCCTGATCGACCGGAAGAATTGAAAGGTAACCAGTATTTGCCAGTCGACCATGATTATACATCGACTGGAGGCTCTTTAGCACTTGTGGGGTACGATTCGAATGATAAAAAACCCGCTCAATAAAATCCGAACCCGGTAAATGTAAATGCTCCTTGGTAACAGTTTGACACTTGTGATCGAGCAAAAAACTGGATTTTTCGCCCAGTAACTCAACTATTTTATTTATTTCCATAGTGGTAAATTTTTACATTTACACAAACCTACAATAAATAACAATTGAAGTCAACAGGGATTAGAATGGATATCCAATTCCGAAATTGAAGTTAATATCTCTCCACATAAATTTTTGCTGAAAAGGTACCCAAGGCTTGAAAACCTTATCGGGATTTCTGGATGGATCGTAAACTTTATAGCCAAAATCTGTCCGTAGAGTGAAAAAACCAAGGTTTACTCTAATCCCAATTCCACTTCCAAGAGCTATCTGCTTGTAAAACTCATCAACTTTGAAAACTGTACCCTCAATTTTTTCGTCACCGGGTAACGACCAAATATTTCCGGCATCAACAAATAACGCCCCCTCTAATTGCCAGAATACTTTAAATCGATACTCGAAATTTGCCTCTAATTTGATATCGGCTGTACGATTAGGGTAGGTTTCTCCTGTTTTATAGAACGACCCTGGGCCAAGTGCACGAGCTTGCCATGCTCTAACGCCATTTGCACCACCCGAGAAATACATTTTTTCGAAAGGTAGAGCTTTTGAATTTCCATAGGGATATCCAACACCTGCAAAAACCCTATAAACAAAACTATTATTATTATCAACTACTTGATGATATGTAATGTTTATATCGGATCGCACAAATTGAGAAAAACTGGTATTGAAGAGTTGGTATGTACTATCGGACGCTTGTGATCTATTTATTGCTTTGCTTGCTAAATAAAGAATATTCCCTGATAACTCTAAATTGTACTTCAAATATGTGTAGCTATTTAACTTTTGCAGATTCTGATTATTGAAAATAAAACTATAACTCGATACCGTTACGATTTGGCTTATATAACTGTACTTTAAGAACGAACTATCAATCTGCGCTTTAAACTCATCGCTTATTTTCGCAATCCGAATAGCATTAATTTCAATAGGGTTAAAATTTTGAGTTACAAATTTTGAACTCTTCCAGTTGTAACCATACATTAAACTGGCTATTGTTCTTGTATAATCGGGTCGACGCTGAAAACTATACGAAGCAGTTATTTGAGTTTTCACAGCATTTCTCACAAAAAAATCGCTCGACGAGAAAGGACCAAGAAATTTTGGAATGCTCAAACCCATAGAACCACCGAGTTCCAATGTATTATTTAAATTCAGCCTTTGCTGAGCCGACTCTACCAGACCCCTAAGTTTTATATCGAACACTTCGGCTCCACGGAACAAATTTTTATGCTGATAGTTTAAATTTCCCTCAGCACCTAACGAGCCTGTTGTATTT
>WBUV01000203.1 GCA_008933525.1 Bacteroidales bacterium
TTACTAGAGCGTACTTAGCACCTTTTTCAGTATTTTCATCGAGTTTGATAGGTGACGCATCTTTCTCAGTAAGTTTGAATTTCTCAATCTCATCGGCAGGACGAGTATCGAGCATTGCAAAATCAGGACGAAGACTCCAGTTAAGTTGTTCATCCTTAGTTGTTTGATCATCTTCTTTTGAACAGCCCTGTAAAATAGCTCCAGCAAACAATGCCATGTAAATCAATTTTCTTGTTTTCATTTTTTAATTAGTTTAGGTTGGTTAATTTTAAAACATTCACAATTTAATTCACTAGTTGTTTGTTAGTTAAGGCCATCGACAAAAGGAACTGATCTACACAAATAATACTTTGATCTCCGAATGTGGGATATAATTATTTGATTTGTAATTAATACCTGAGAGGGCGATAGGGTTGTAAAAAACTATCGGAAAACTTTTCTACTTTTACAGTAAATCAGAATAGGGTGAATTTCGAGAACTTTCTAGCAAAACGATTCTTAAAGGGGGCCGATGGGGTTGGCCTTTCTAAACCATTTATTCGAATATCGATAATTTCGGTTGCTCTTAGCTTAGCAATTATGATTATTGCTATAGCAATTATTACTGGATTTAAGAGCGAAATTAAATCTAAAGTTGTTGGTTTTGGAAGTCATGTACAAATAACAAATTATGACAGCAATCAATCCTTCGAAGGTCAGCCAATTCCCTCTGATCTAGCATGCATCAAAGATGTTAAGAGGATTGATGGTATTGCCCATATTCAGGTATTTGGAACAAAGGCAGGAATTATTAAAACCGATACAGATATTCAGGGAATTGTTCTCAAAGGAATTGCAAAGGATTTCAACTGGTCTTTTTTTCAACAAAATTTAGTTGAAGGAGAAGTTTTTAGTATAGATGATTCTGTTACAACGAATAGTACAATAATATCGAAGACACTTGCTGGCTTACTAAAGCTTAAGGTGGGCGATTCGTACGATATGTTTTTTGTTCAAGAACCTACTCGCTTTAGGCGATTTATTGTATCTGGCATCTACGATACTAAGATGGTTGAGTTCGACAAAATGTTTGTGCTTTGCGATTTGAAGCATATTCAAAAATTGAACGGTTGGAAAGCCAATCAGGTTACCGGTTACGAAATTCTGGTTGATGATTTGGATAAGGTTGTTGATCTGGCCATTGAGGTCGACGATATAGTTGGCTTTGTTTTTCTTGACGACGATTCACGCCTTAAAGTTCAAAGCATAGTGGATAAGTATCCAAATATTTTTGATTGGCTGGGTTTGCAGGATATAAACGCTGCGGTATTAATTATCTTAATGCTTCTTGTAGCGGGTATTAATATGATTTCGGGGTTGTTAATTATTATCCTTGAGCGTACAGGTACAATTGGCTTGTTAAAAGCACTGGGATCGAGTAACGAAAGTATTCAGAAGATTTTTTTAATACAATCATCGTATATAATGATTAAAGGGTTGATAATTGGGACTATCCTTGGTATTGCTATTTGTCTTGTTCAAAAACATTTTGGTATTGCAAAACTCGACGAAGAGTTCTATTTTCTGTCAGTGGTGCCAATTAACCTAAACTTTGTGCATGTCATAGTTTTGAATGCTATGGCATTTCTTGTCGGAATGGCAATGCTAGTATTACCATCGATGGTAGTCTCAAGAATTAGTCCGGATAAAACACTTAAATTCGACTAAACAGCCTACAAGTAGCCGTAAGCATCGGCCAAGTAGGTTAAGTACCACGAAAGGAAGAATGCAATGAGTGGTGCAATAAGCCACATCACAAAAAACTTTCGGACCTCTGTTTTCTTGAAAATATTCTTTCGGCCAAGCCGGGCAACTCCTATTCCAAGTATAGCCGCAACGTTTAATTGAACCAAGGAGGTAGGGATTCCCTTAAAAATTGAGGCAGCCAAAAGCAGCGATGCGGAAATAAATGCAATAACAACAGCTTCGATTTTTCCAAACAGGAATAGTTCTTTACCTGTATTGCGTAGTATTTTATCGCCAAAAATAGAACTTCCAATACCAAAGCTCGGAGCCACCACCATGGTTGCCATTATCATTACAAGAGTCAGAATTCTACCCGAAGCATGATGAATGTTTAGTTCGTTAAGTGTCATTGTTGTAAGTGGCCCGCTGGCATTGGCTACGTTATTGGCGCCAATGGAGAATGCAACGTACATCGACATTCCAATAATCAACCCTCTGAGCACGTAGTGATCGTTCAGTTTTGCAGATATTGTATATCCCCGTCGGCGTAAAGGTTTGTATATATATTTACCAATTAGGAAACTTAGAATAAAGGCAATAATTGGTAAAATGAACCAAGTTGGTATAACCTCAAAGAATAGTTTGTGCGATGAAAATTCATTGAAGTAAAGCCCTGGTGCAACTACGGCCAAAACGGTGGATTGACTTGTTGATTGCGGTACCCCAAACAAATTGGCTATTAACAGCGATATGGCAACAGAAAAAAGTATGATTGAAACTTGTGCGTAGTTCATTAAATCAGGGTTAATTAATCCCTCTCCAACTGTTCTAGCGGTGGCTTTCCCGGCAATAACAGCACCTAAAAACACCATCAATCCGAATAAGCCCGGAATGGCATTCTTTTTTAGAATATTTGCCCCATACGCCGCAGAGAATGCAGGACCAGTACCGCTACCACCCATTGTAACAGCAAGAAACATCGAAACGAGAAAGGGAATAATTAAATGGCTAAAAATTAGAGCATCCATAGTTCAACATGTTCAGAGTTTTACTCAACGCATTACAAATATATGATATTGTTTTTTGCGTTTATTGTTTATTTTTTGTTTAGTAAAGGAATACTAAATGATATCGCATTAAAAACATTGATATTTAAGCAAACAGAGTTTCTTTGCCTTTAATTGATATATATCAAAATAGAAGTCGGGGTTACTTTAGATTGGACTCGATAGTTTTTCAAGTTATTAATTCAAAATCTATTATATTAAACTAAATTTGTTTATAGCAATTTATTGGTTGTAACTCTATTAAATTTCTGAATATGAAAAAAATAATAAAATGGTTTCTTAGGATCCTACTAGTATTAATAGTGCTGTTTATTGCCGCAGCAATTATTGTTCCTATTGTTTTTAAGCCTCAACTAATGCAGATTGCAAAAACTGAAATTAATAAGAATGTCAATGCAAATGTTGAATTCGACGATTTTCAGGTTTCACTAATTAAAGGTTTTCCAAACCTTTATATCGGACTTAAGGGATTGAGCGTTGTTGGAGTTGATAGCTTTGCTAACGATACGCTTGTTGCATTCAAGGAATTCAGCGTTAAGGTGAATATTTGGAGCGTTATTGATATGCAAAACATTGAGGTGAAGTCAATTTTGCTCGACGAGGCTAGGCTAAAAGCCCGGATTACCAAGGAAGGACTTGTCAACTGGGATATTGCCAAAACTTTAGGGGCTCCAGAAACTGAAGTGGAAGATACTGCTGCAAGTTCACCTGTAAATACAAAAGTCGCATTGAAAAAGTTTGAAATTCGAAACTCAAATATTGCGTATATTGATGATTCATCGAATATGTCATCAACGATTCGCAACTTCAACCTATTACTATCGGGTAATATGGGGATGAGCCAAACCGATTTGGATCTTAAAACATCCATCGAGGCACTGAATTTTACCATGGATGGACTAAATTACATGAAGGATGCAAACCTTGAGTTTAATGCAGTTATTGGTGCAAATCTGGATAGCAGCATTTACACTTTCAAAGACAATAAGTTTAGAATTAATCAACTAGCCCTACTTTTTGAGGGTTTGGTGAAAATGCCTGGCAATGATATTGATATCGATATTAAGTTTAGTACGCCATCAACTGATTTTAAAGCAATTCTATCAATGGTCCCAGCAATTTATATGCAGGATTTTGCAGGGCTAAAAACCTCGGGAAAATTCGGTATCGATGGTTTTGTAAAGGGAATTATGAACGACTCAATAATGCCCAATGCATCGATCGATCTATTTGTTGAGAACGGAATGTTCCAGTACCCCGATTTGCCCAAATCGGTTAATAATGTAAATGTTAGCACCAAGGTATGGTTCGATGGAACCAATATGGATAACACAACGGTTAATGTTGATAAATTCCATCTAGAGTTGGGAAGTAATCCGTTTGATGCTCGCCTATACATTGCAACTCCCATGAGCGATATGCAGATTGATGGAAATATCACCGGGAGAATAGATTTCTCAACTTTAGCCGATGCAATTCCTTTGGATAGCATGACCATTGTTGGTCTTTTGGATGCGAATTTGGACTTTGCTGGTAAACTTTCGTATATAGAGAAAGAGGATTATGAGAAGTTCAAGGCAGATGGATCATTACGCCTAACAAACTTTGTGTTCACCAGTACCGATTTGCCTCAGGGATTTAAGATAAACGAAACCGTTCTAAACTTCTCGCCTAAGTTTGTTGATTTAGCCAAATTCGACAGCCAAATTGGCAAGAGCGATCTTAAAATGAATGGACGGTTGGAAAATTTCATCCCCTATGTATTCAAAAATGAAACAGTTAGAGGCAATCTAAATGTTACATCCAGTTTGTTTGATGCTAATGAATTCATGGCAGGCGAAACAACCGAAACAGTTGAGCCTGAAGATACATCAGCTATGAGCGTTATTGAGATTCCAAGTAACGTTAACTTTAACCTAAAGGTGAATATGGCTCATATCCTTTACGATAAGCTCGATATCAGCAATTTAAATGGCGATTTAATTGTGAAAGATGGTCTGGTTGATATGAAAAACCTAGGAATGAATTTGCTAGATGGGTCGATGGTTATGAGCGGTAGATACAATCCTCAGGATGTTAAAGCACCTAAAGTGGATTTTGACTTCAATATGAAAAATATCGATATTCCTTCTGCGTTTAAGGCATTCTCGTCACTTCAAAAAATGGCTCCGGCAGCAAAGGATATGACTGGTAAAGTATCGACTCAATTCAAGTTTATTTCCACTCTCGATACCACAATGATGCCAGTTATGAACAGTATAGATGCATACGGCAAACTTCAATCTAACGAAATCGGATTTAAAGATTCTAAAATGTTCGGCAAACTTGCTGATTTATTGAAGAATGATAAATACCGTAACCCATCAATGAAGGATGTCAACATCAGCTTTAAAATTAAGGATGGACGGGTTTACATTGAGCCTTTCGATACAAAGATTGTGGATACAAAAATGAACTTTGGAGGTGATATGGGCTTGGATCAAACCCTGAATTTCAAAGCAAAGATGACCGTTCCTGCTTCTTACCTAGGTGCTGCTGCCGATTTAGTAAGTAAACTCTCAGGTATAGCAGTTCCAAAACCAACCGACGATGTTAAATTAAACATAAAGATTGGTGGAACAACCGATAAACCAGATGTGGGATTTGATAAGGGCGATTCATCGTCCGAATCCAAAAGTTCAACAAAGGGAGTTGCAGACCAAAAGATTGATGAAGCCAAGGTTGAGGCACGAAAAAAATCAAAGGAAGAAGCCGACAAACTAATTGCAGATGCTGAAAAGGAGGCTGCAAAAATTCGTGAGGAAGCCGCCATTTTAGCCGATAAGATTAGAGCCGAAGCAGAAGAGCAAGCAAAAAAGACAGAGGCCGAAGGGAAGAAGAAAGGTCCAATTGCAGAAAAAGTAGCCAAAGAAGCTGCAAAAGAAATACGTAAGAAAGGCGAAGCCTCAGCTCAAAAAACAATTAGTGAGGCAGATGTCAGGGCAAATCAAGTTATTGAGAAAGCCAAAGCTGAGGCTGCAAAACTTGAATAGAATAAATTGAGACCCTCGGAAAAACGAGGGTCTCGCAATTAATGAATTTATGAGGTTGATCAGTATTTTATTTACTTTATTTTTCATAATAGCAGGACAAAACATCAATGCCCAAAATTTTGTTGCAGGTTTTTCTGTAGGGCTTGCTGCTACACAGGTAGATGGCGATGGATATGGTGGTTTTGATAAGGCTGGGCCAATTATAGGGATTTGGGTTGGAAGGAGTTTTCAAGACAATTGGTTTGGACGATTCGAACTAAGGTATGCTCAAAAGGGAAGTTTTGCAAAAGAATCTAAAACTACTACCACATATTATAGGATGCG
>WBUV01000204.1 GCA_008933525.1 Bacteroidales bacterium
GTAAGTTGAGAGCGTTTTGCTTTTATAATCATTAAAAATTAATTTATTTTTCCTTCAACAATTGATAATATCACCCTCTCCATTTCAATCGTTTTCGCCACGATTTCATTTCCACGTTCAATATAATTTTGTGTTACAGTTTTATCTTTTAAACCTGCCGCATTAATTTTAACATTTAAGAATGCACCCATAACACCAGAACGTGCTGCTAATGCGCCTACTCCAGCATCGGTAACTGAGTTTGGATTTCCGTGCTCAGCCATTGCTTTTACTACTTCCATTGACTCGTAGCATAGCTGCATAACTTTGAAAGGAACTTCAATAGCATACAAAGTGGCTTCTTCTATTGCTTTTGTTCGAGCGGCTTTTTCCTCATCAGTGCCTTTTGGTAAACCAAATGCATTCATAATCTTGTTGAAGGCATTGGTATCCTCATCAACCATTTTAGTTAGCTGCTCCATATAGTATTTACCCTTTTCTGCCCAGTTGGAGAACTCCTCCCAGCGCTCATCCCAACCTGCCTTGTGCGACGATAGGTTTGCAACCATAGTTGCAAGTGCAGCACCAAACGCTCCCATAGCAGCAGAAATAGAGCCGCCTCCAGGGGCTGGAGATTCAGATGCAGTTTCCTGTGCAAATTTCTCCACGGATAAATCAACTAGTTTCTTGGAATTCTTATCCTCAAGGATGTACTCAATAATTTTCTTGTCTGGGTCGAATGGATAAAGTTCATCCAATCCCATTGACTTAACGGCAATCTTAATAATCTCTCTATCGGGAATACCTGTTGAGCGTTGCTGTTTACGTAGGAAGTATTTTCCGGCATCGAGCATTGCGCTTAATGGTAAAACACCTACAATTTCGGAACCAGTTGCACGCAATCCGCGCTCTGTGGCACGTTTGTTTGCCTCCTCAAATGCTATATGTAAAGGTGTAACGGTAATATCGGTTAGGTTGATAGATACCTGTGCAATTCCAAACTCATCGATAAACCAGCCAATGGCTTTACAAGCCTTAAGTGCACCTGGAATCCAAATCTCGTTCCCTTTTTCGTCTAAAGCAATTTTGCCAGTATATGGGTTTCCAACACGCTGTGGACGACCTTTCTCACGAATATCAAATGCAATTGCATTGGCACGACGGGTTGATGTGGTGTTCAAGTTAACATTGTATGCAACTAAGAAATTACGTGCACCAACAGCAATAGCACCAGTTTGAGGCAAGAATTTGGCTGGACCAAAATCGGGTTTCCAAGCAGCATCCTTCATCTTGTTGGGCAAACCTTCGTACTCCCCTGCCCTACAGTTAGCAAGATTTCTGCGTTTCTCCTCGAATGCGGCAAACTCGTAGCAATAAACAGGAATACCTAACTCCTCGCCTATGCGTTTTGCCAATTTGCGAGCGTAAACAACCACCTCGTCCATTGTAATGTTAGCAACTGGTACTAAAGGGCAAACGTCGGTTGCTCCAAAACGTGGATGCGCTCCATGGTGCTTGCTCATATCAATCAGTTCCATTGCTTTGCGAGTTGCACGAAAAGCAGCCTCTATAACCTCGTCGGGTGTACCAACAAATGTTACCACTGTGCGGTTAGTTGCCTTACCTGGGTCAACATCAATCAGTTTTACGCCTTCAACGGCTTCAATCTCATTAGTAATTTGCTTAATAATTCCCATATCGCACCCTTCGGAGAAATTGGGAACGCATTCGATAAGTTTTTTGCCACTCATTATAGTAAAGGATAATTAGTAATTGAGTTATTAAGTTATTTAGTATTTGCGAACACTCGCTTAAGGATGTCGGTTACCCGTGCTGCCGGATTTTCGCGGATGCTTTTTTCCTCCTTAGCAATAAGTATGAATAATCCGTCGATAGCTTTTTGGGTAACATAATCCTCAAGGTTTGGATTTACAGCCTTGCCACCTGTTAGTAAGGTTATTCTATTGTAGTTAGTTGCCAATGGCTCCCAGTACGATGTTAGGTTTACCTTATTAATAGCATCGCGGGCAATTGGTTTAAACGCTGTTTGAAGTTGACTCGAAGTTGTCCTCTTTAAATACTCTGTAGCAGCATTATCCTCACCTTTAAGAATTCCCATCGCATCGGAAATAGTCATTGAGGTAATGGCATCAACAAAAATAGGTAGGGCCTTTTTCGTAGCTTCCTCAGCAGCGCGATTCAATGTCAAAGTAAATTCATCAACCTGCTTGGTGAACCCTGCTTTAATCAAAGTGCTTTTAACCTTCTCTGCTTCAGGAGGGAAAGGTATAAAAATTTGAGAATTCTTAAAAAAACCATCAATTTGAGAAGCTAATCCAGTTGAGTTTTTTGCACCAACCTTAAGCGCTTCCTTTAAGCCCTCAGTAATTTCGGCTGTAGTTAAAGGTTTACTTCCTGTAGGAATTGACGTTGGAAATGATGTTGGAATTGAAATCTCAGCGCACGATACCATTATTAACAGTAACGATGCAATTAAAGATGTTCTCATAGTTTTTGTATTTAATCACCATTGATGATTTTGCCATTCAAAATTACCACATCAACCAAGTCGGTTGTGTAGGCGTAAGGCATAAACTCAACGGATGGAATTGGCTTAGTAATAAATACGTTTGCCACTTTACCCTTGCAAATGCTACCGTGTGTATCGGAAATACCCATTGCGTAAGCACCGTTGATAGTTGTAGCATTAACAACCTCCTCGGGTAGCATTCTCAACTTAATGCATCCTAACGACATAATGAATTTCATATCGCCCGAAGGTGATGAGCCTGGGTTATAGTCCGACGCCAGTGCAACAGGCAAACCAGCCTGAATCATTTTGCGAACAGGTGGGTCTATCATCCCTAGGAAGAATGCTGCCCCGGGCAAAAGTGTTGGCATTGTGTCGGAACCGAGGAGTGCTTTAATCTCATAATCGCCTGTAAACTCCAAATGGTCAACAGATAAGGCTCCGTACTTTACACCAACCTGAATACCACCTGAAAAATCCAACTCGTTGGCGTGAATTTTTGGACGAAGTCCGTACTTAATGCCAGCCATAAGGATTCGCTCAGTATCCTCAACGGTAAAGAATCCCTTATCGCAGAACACATCAATATAATCAGCCAAGTCATCAGCAGCTACCTGAGGTATCATCTCGTTGATAATCAAATCAACATAATCTGACTGCTTTCCTTTATACTCCGCAGGTACAGCGTGTGCACCTAAAAAGTTAGCCTTAATAGTAATAGGTGTATTCTCCTTTAATCGACGAATAACCCTTAACATTTTTAATTCGTTCTTGGTATTAAGGCCGTAACCACTCTTAATTTCAACGGCTCCAGTTCCTTTGTGAATAATCTCGTTGATTCGCTGTAACGCCTGCTCGTAAAGTTCATCTTCCGATGCCTGTGCCAAACGCTTTGCTGAGTTCAGAATTCCACCACCTCGTTTAGCTATCTCCTCGTACGATAATCCCTTTATTTTATCGGTATACTCTATTTCGCGACTTCCTGCGTAAACGATATGTGTGTGCGAATCGCAAAACGAAGGGAAAACCATTCTGTCATGAGCATTATAAATAAATACATCGCCAGAGAGAGAAGATAACTCTGGAGCCTTATCCATAGTACCGAAATCCTTGATAATTCCATCTTGCATCAACAAAAAGGCATTATCAATACTGTTCAATTTGGACATATCGTCACCAGCAACCCATTTAGCCGGCGTTTTTTCGACCTGAACGAGCTTTTTTATGTTAAGTATAAGAATTTGCATTGTAGTAATCTTATTTGGGGGTCGAAGTTAAAGAATTAAGTTTTAAGTGAAAAGTTAAAACTTAAAAGAAATATCTACAGATATTTAAGAACATGTTTAGAGGGGCGAGTAGATTTTGAATTAAGAATGTAGAATAAATAATTATGAATGAAGAAGTAATATTATTAAGTTAATTTGTTGACAAAATAGACGATATCAAGTTTAAGACCTTCCAACGTCCGCAGGACTTGGAAGCGTCAATAGAGATAATAACAAAAACGATAATAAACCCAGAATGATGGATTTAAAAGAAACTGCCCCGAGGAAAACTCGGGGCTTGCTTTTAAAATATTCTAGAATGATTTTATTTTAGCGGCAACCTTTTGGGCCACATCAGTTCCAACAAAAACTACTAATCCTTTACATATACCATCGGCAAGATGAGGTAAATCCTCCTTAACTATCGCCTCCTCCGTTTTTCCAATTCTTTGAACTTGTGACTTTAAAACGCCTTTAGCCATAAACTCCCCTACCAAAGGAGAAAGCACGCTATATATTTGTTGGGCGTAAGTGTTATTATACGTTGTCATAGGTCAACCCTTTCGTTAAGAGATTTCATCAACTCCATTTGATATGATCCCGCAAGGGCAATAGACAAGTACCCAAAATTCCAAGCCAAATCGATTAGGTTCCCACTTCCGTACAAATCCTGCCAGCTAAGGTAGGAATAAAGCAAATCGGCCACAGTGAAGCAGATGTAGCCTAATGCAAGCAAACGCCATGGCATTGAAATTGTGCTTCGACCAAATAGGCTGGTAATATACATCAGTATCAATGCTGGTATAACCAGAAGAACATCGCCTACAGGGTAATAGAGGTAGAATACTTTGGATAGTAAATCGGTTTCGTCATCTTTAATAATAGGTATTAACAGAAACACTATTACTGCAAACGCTATTATTGCGATAACAACGGATAGAAAGCCATACACCTTGGTATTTCCCATAGGAAAACCGCCTTTCTTATAACCATAAAACATAAGGGCCATTCCAGAGAAAAGAGGGATATAACCGACACACCATACATAATCGGCAATACTAGGGAAGTTCTCATTCATATCGTTACCCAGACCAATCTCAAGCAATGCATAAATCGATTCTGCCACGAAGAAAAGACCAACGCCTATAAAAGTTAATAGCCATGAGGTTTTTGCAAAATCAAATTCTTTAAACTGTTGATAGGCCTTAAATAAATATATAAATGCGACAATAGCACAAAGGACAGGAAGTAAATCGCTTACATAAAGCAGCAAGCGCTCACCACCAACCTTTGTGAGGAAAATAAAGAGATTAAACAGCATGATCAATGCAGTAAAAATCCATAATTGGGTGGTTTTTTTCATGTACTTAAAGTTTATTAAGTTTTTGTATATCAGCAGTATTTGTTTCTCACTTATTGTTAAAGAACAAGCATGCACACATGGAATACCCATGTTTTAATAATTGCATATGGCATAAAATATTACATGGGCATTTCATAATATCAATGTTTATTAATGTAGCCTAATAAATTTACATATTTATTTGACTAACAAACACTTTTTGACAATACTTTTTTTCAAAACACGATATCAACCTCCATAAAAAAATCAACAAAAAAGCCCTCCAATACTCTGATATGAAAAAAAATAAAAAAAATTCGAGTTTGTAACATATGATACATTCCGCGGAGGTGGGTTGCCATACTTTTGTATCAAGAAAAACAAATTGAAAATGAACAAAAAGTTTTTCGAGAAATTATAAGTGAGTAAAAAACAAAAACTAAAAATATGAAACGAGACATTATTACTATAGACAGAGACAAATGTAACGGATGCGGACTATGTGTTAGCGGATGTCACGAAGGTGCATTGCAACTAATAGACAATAAAGCTGTACTTATAAGCGAATTAATGTGCGATGGTCTTGGAGCTTGCATAGGTGAATGCCCTGAGGGTGCAATAACCATTGAGCATCGCGAAGCAGAGGCTTACGACGAGGCTCTAACAATCAGTAAGATGGTTGGTAACGGCAAAAACACTGTGGTTGCTCACCTTAAACACCTTAAAGATTACAATGAGAAGGAATACTTACGTCAGGGTGTTGAATGGTTACTAGCTAACAGAGATAAACTAAACTTTAACTTAGACGAAGTTATGCAGGAAGTTCACAATCACTCAAAAGGATCCGCTTGCGGATGCGGCGATAATCAGCCAAAGCAACCTCAAGTTCAAGTTCAGCAACAAGCACATCATCACGGTGGAGGTTGCCCAGGTTCAGCGGCACGCAGTTTTGGAGGTGGAATGGCAATGGCTCAGGATAACGCAATGGTTTCAGGCAAGTCGGAACTTACGCACTGGCCTGTTC